>NZ_JAATOS010000201.1:0-7051 GCF_011806505.1 Salipiger sp. HF18
GACGTCAAGCTCGAGCGGCGTGGTGTAGTCGGGGCCCGCCATCAGCTGCTTGACGTGGTCCGGCGTGGTCATCGAGATGTCCCAGATGTAGCTCTCGGTATCCACGAGCAGCTTGATCTGGGTGACGGGGTTCGGTTCCTGCGCGACCGAGACGACCTTGATGCCGGTCTCGGCCTCGAACGGGTCGTAGAAGGCCTTGCGCAGCGCGGGCGCGATGGCACCGCCCACGTCGGAAACGGTGATCTGCGAGGTCTGGGCGCGCGCGGCCGAGGACAGCAGCGCAGGCGCGGCAAGCGCTGCGGCAGTGGCGACGCCGCCTTTCAGGACGGCGCGGCGGGTGGGCTTGCTGAGACTCATCGTGGGGTCACTCCATGCTGGTTGGTCAGAGGTCGGGTCCGGGGGTTCCGGTCTTGAGGGCGCACTCTTGCGGCACGTTCCCGGGGGTCTTTCTCGGGCCGCGCGCGCCCATGTTCCGGAGGATCCCCTGGCGGCACGCCAGCACCGATCGCGGGCGCAGATGCGTCCGCGGGCTGACCCCGGGCCGCAACAGGAAAGCGGCCCGGTCTGGCTGGGGGATGAAACTGCCCCATGGCGGCACGAACGCCGGTCATGGCGGCAGGGAATGTGAAAGCGCGTTACCCTTGCCTCGATGACAACCATTGCCGCGCCGCGGCGTAAAGTATCAAAATCAGCAGCATTGATTAGGATAAACCTATGCGGACCCAAGAGCCGGATTAGGCGGGGACTAAGCTGCAATTCCTATTTATCTATTTTACCGAAGCGTTCTTTGCCCCTTAGATCGACCGGAAGAAGCGAACAGCACCAGCCGGGTCCCCCTCCGCAAGATCGGGACCCTTTCGTGTGAGGAAACCAGGAGATGCCGCATATGCAGCCGCAGAAAGACTTTCATTCGGACATCGCGGTCACCGGGTCCCCTGCCTCCGCGCCCGAGCGTGCGGTGAAGCTGTCGGCTCGCGGCCTGTCGCGCTACTACGGCGAGACGGTGGCGCTCGACCGGGTCGATCTCGACGTGCACGAAGGCGAGTTCCTCACCCTTCTCGGCCCGTCGGGCTCGGGCAAGACGACGCTGCTACAGACCATCTGCGGGCTCAACAAGCCGTCGCGCGGCCAGCTTTTCATCGACGGCAAGGACCACACCTGGACCCAGCCCGAGAAGCGCGGCATCGGCGTGGTCTTCCAGAACTACGCGCTGTTTCCGCACCTGACCGTCTCCGAGAACATTGCCTACCCGCTCAAGGTGCGGGGCATGGCACCCAGGGAGATCACCCAGCGCACCGGCCGCGCGCTCGAGACCGTGGGGCTCGGCCATGCGGGCAACCGTTTCCCCAACGAGCTGTCCGGCGGCCAGCAGCAGCGTGTCGCGCTGGCCCGCTGCCTCGTCTCCGCTCCCCCGACCATCCTGATGGACGAGCCGCTCTCGGCACTCGACCGCAAGCTGCGCGAACAGATGCAGATGGAGATCAAGCGCATCCACCGCGAGACCGACACCACGATCATCTTCGTCACCCACGACCAGGAAGAGGCGCTGACCATGTCCGACCGGATCGCCGTGCTCGCGCATGGCCGGATCCAGCAGATCGGCGCCCCGGCCGAGCTGTACCAGACACCCGCCAACCTCTTCACCGCCGACTTCCTCGGCGAGAGCAACCTGCTGCCGGTGACGCTTGACGGGGCTGCCGCGCAGCTTGCGGACGGGCAGGGCTTTGCCGCCGTGCGCCCCGCCGGAAAGGCCACGCTGCTGCTGCGCCCCGAGGTGCTTTCCGCCACCGCGCCCGAACGCCCGGGTCTCAGCTTCACCGGCGTCATCCGCGAGACCTACTACACCGGCACCGACCACCAGGTGGCGCTCGAGACCGGCACCTTCGGCACCATCCGCGCGCTGCTGCGCACCGGAAACGCGCTGCCGGGGATCGGCAGCACGCTCACGCTGCACGCGCCCGGCGAGGGGCTGCACCTGATCGACGAGGTCGCGCCATGAGCCTCGCGCGGCGCAAGTTCCTGCAGCTCTTGGGCCTGCTGGGCGCACCGACGGTGTTCCTGCTGGTGTTCTTCTTCGGCCCGCTTCTGATCATGCTGGTCTACAGCTTCCTGACGCCCGGCCTTTACGGTGGCGTGGACTGGATCTTCTCGCATCTCAACTACGGGCGCATCCTCGGCTGGGCCGACACGCGGTACGAGAAGTTCGACCCGGTCTACATCGCGATCTTCCTGCGCTCGCTGCGGCTGGCGGCGCTCACCGTGCTGGCGAGCCTGCTGGTCTGCTATCCCGCCGCGTTCTGGATCAGCCGGATGCGGCCGGGGCTGCGCGATTTCGCGATCTTCCTCGTGACCCTGCCGTTCTTCGTGAGCCTGATCGTCCGGCTCTTTGCCTGGGTGCTGATCCTGCGCCCCACGGGCTTTCTGAATCAGGGGCTGATGGGGCTGGGGCTCACCGATGCGCCCATCGAGTTCCTCTACACCGATTTCGCGGTGATCCTCGGCATGACCTACGTCTTCATCCCGTTCATGTTCCTGCCGCTCTACGGCTCGATCGAGAAGCTTGACATGGCGCAGATCGAGGCCTCCTCGGACCTCGGCGCGACGCGGCTGCAGACCTTCCGAAAGGTGATCCTGCCCGCGACCATGCCCGGCATCGTCGGCGGTTCGGTGATCACCTTCATCCCGGCGCTGGGCAACTTCATCGTGCCCTCGGTGCTGGGAGGGGCCAAGGTGCTGATGATCGGCAACCTGATCGAGCAGCAGTTCCTCTCGGCTCGGAACTGGCCCTTCGGCTCGGCGCTGGCGATGCTGGTGATGACCGCGGTGCTGGTGCTGCTGATCGCGCAGTTCCGCCTTGCCGGGCGGGAGGAGCGGTCATGATCCTGCGCCGGCTCCTCTCGCTCTACGGGCTGCTGTTCTTCGTCTTCGTCTACGCCCCGATCCTGCTGGTGGTGATCTACTCGTTCAACGCCAACACGCTGAACATGATGATCTGGGACGGCTTCACGCTGGACTGGTACCGGCAGATCTTCGGGCTCGAGACCTCGCTGGCCGAAAGCGCCACCTATGTCGACAGCACCGACCAGCTCTGGGGCGCGGTGCGCACGAGCCTGATCGTGGCGCTTTCGACCTCGGTTTTCTCGACGGTCTTCGGCACCGCGCTGGCGCTCGCCGTGGCGCGCTACCGCTTCCGTCTGGCGCGGTTCTACCGGACGCTGATGATGCTGCCGATGATCATGCCCGACATCGTGCTGGGCATCGCGCTGCTGATCTTCTTCATCACCATCGGCATGAACCTGTCGATGCTGACCATCATCGTCGGCCAGTCGACCTTCCTGATCTCCTACGTCTTCGTGACCGTCTCGGCGCGGCTCGCCGAGTTCGACACCAGCGTCGAAGAGGCCTCGGCCGACCTTGGCGCCACGCCGGCGCAGACCTTCCGCAAGGTGACGCTGCCGGGCATCGCGCCGGGGATCCTTGGCGGCTGGCTGCTGGCGTTCATCATCTCGATGGACGACCTCGTGATCACCTATTTCATCGCGGGCACAGGCAACACCACGCTGCCCATCCACATCTGGGGGCTGCTCCGGCGCGGCATCAAGCCCGAGATCAACGCCATCGCCACGCTGATGCTGCTCTTCACCCTGCTGATCGCCGCCATCGGCCTCTACTTCAGATCGAGACGACAGAAATGACCATGACGACCAAACCCCGCGCGCGCCGTCTCGGCATCCCGCTGCCCGGCACGCCCGGACCGCTGAACGCCATCACCGACGTGCCCGGCCTCGAGGTCGGCACCACCGAGCTGCTGTCGTCGCGCGACCCGTCGCTGGCCACCCGTGGCATCCAGGTGCAGACCGGGGTCACCGCGATCCTGCCGCGCGGTCGTGATCCCGAGCCGAAGCCGGTCTGGGCCGGGCAGTTCAGCCTCAACGGCAACGGCGAGATGACCGGCGCCCACTGGGTGCGCGACGGTGGCTGGCTGGCGGGGCCGATCATGATCTCGAACTCGCACGCCATCGGACCCTGCCACGCGGCGGCGGTGCGCTGGATGGTCGAGACCTACGGCGACACGTGGGAGGACAACCACCTCTGGGCGATGCCGGTGGTGGCCGAGACCTATGACGGCGTGCTCAACGACATCAACGGGCTGCACGTGACCGAGGCGCTGGCCCGGCAGGCGCTGGACGCGGCCAAGCCCGGTCCGGTGACCGAGGGGAATTCCGGCGGCGGTGCGGGGATGATCTGTTACGAGTTCAAGGGGGGCACCGGCACCGCGTCGCGGGTGATCGACGTCGAGGGGCAGGGCTTCACCATCGGCGCGCTGGTTCAGGCCAACCACGGGCTCAGGCCCTGGCTGACCGTGGCGGGCCGGCGCGTGGGTGAGGCGATGCCCGAGGACCGTATCTCGGACATGATGACCGAGCGCGGCTCGATCATCGTCATCCTCGCCACCGACCTGCCGCTTTCTCCCAGCCAGCTCGAGCGGCTGGCGCGGCGCGCCTCCATCGGCATCGGGCGGGGCGGCACGCCGGGCGGCAACAACTCGGGCGACATCTTCCTCGCCTTCTCTACCGCCAACGAGATGCCGCTGCCGCAGCTCTCGGGGGCGTGGCGGCAGATGACCACCCTCAACGACGAACGGCTCGACCCGGTCTATCTGGCGGCGGTCGAGTCCGTGGACGAAGCGGTGCTGAACGCGCTCTGTGCCGCCGAGGACGTGCCGCTGGCACGGCCTGCCAACGGCATTTGCCGGGCGATGGACACGGAACGGCTGATGGACCTGCTGAGCGCCTGAGCGGCGGTCCCTCGCGACAGGGCGTCCACCACGCGGTGGGCGCCTTGTTTCAGAAGTGGCTTGGACGAATGTCGCGGTTCAGCGGGCAGAACTCAGGACGCGACCTTCTCGAGCACGATGGTCGCGACCAGCCCGAGCAGTCCGAAGGCGATCGCATAGACCACGACGAACTGCGCGATGTCGGCCGTATTGCCCTTGCGCCGGCGGGCCGTCAGCCCGCCGAGGATGGCTCCGATCAGCACTCCCGCGATCACGATCATCTGGCCCTCATCCTCCCGTCAGCCCCTAGCCGGATTGAGCGCGGCGATCTCGCGCATCTTCGCGCGCACCGCCCAGTCCGAACCGAAGCCGTATCGCGCCCAGCCAAGGGAGTCCATACGAACGATCCTCGCCTCGGACGGACGGCCCGCAAGCGCGAGCGCCTCGGCCTTCAGCATCATCAGCGTCGCCAGCAGCGCGGCGTTTTCGTGCCGCGTGGCGGTGGCCAGATGCGGGGCAATCAGCGCCAGCGCGTCCTCGGGCCGGTGGTCGTTGATCGCATAGGCCGCAAGCTGCGAGGCGACGTAGGCCTGGTGCAGCGCGGTGTTGGGGGTGATCTCGAAATAGCGCTGCGCCTGCAGGAATTCCTGCATCGCGGCGGTCGCGTCCGTGCCCTGCATAAGCCGCCCCATGGCGTAGTGCGAGAAGCCCCGGCGGTGATCGGTCCAGCCCTCGTCCGTGGCGATGCGCACCGCCCGCTCGGCGGCGCGGCGACGCTCGGCATAGGGGGCGCCGGGGCCGAGCGCGGTCTGCACCGCCTCGGTCCAGTCGCGCGGGGTGGGCGGCAGGTAGCGCGGGGCACGGCCCTCGCCGCGCGGGTTTACCCGGCCCAGCACCGCGGGCAGCCGCGCCGCGACCTCGCCGCGGGTGAGGCCCGAGCGCAGCGCCGGGTCGTACCACGCCTGCAGCACCGTCATGTCGTAGCCGGTGAGCACGGTGTGCACATTGTCGTCGTTGAAGACGCTGTCGGTGAGGCGGTAGAGGTCGTTGAGGGGCCCCAGCGCCTGCGCGATCTCCTCGTGCAGGCAGTCGCGCACCTCCTGCGGGGCGGCGTCTGCGGGCAGGAAGATCGCCACCCGTTCGCGCGTCTGCACCCGCGTCCAGCTCAGCGCGCCTGAATTCCGGGCCGCGAGGTATTCGCCGAGGGACGAGACACTGGGCACCACGAAACAGGCGGCCTGCGGCAGGTGCTTGCGGATGTCGTCGCGGGGGATGGCCACGAGGGTGATGCTGGCGTCCGGGGCCGAACTGCGGCGGATGTCTATCTGCGCCTCGGCCCGCAGCCGGGCCAGCAGCCGGTCGAGATCGCCCGAAAGCGTCCGCGGCGGGCTGCCGGTGACGCGCAGGGTGACCGGCCCCTCGAACCGGGTGAAGCTGCTGAGCGTACGCCCGGATTCCAGCGTGAAGGCAAGATCGAGGATGTCGCGCTCGAGATCGCGATTCGAGACCACGGCAGGCTGCGGCGCGCTGCCGGGGAAGGTCTTCATCGCGGGCAGGCCGGTCGGTGCGGAGATCCCGGCCACGGCGCGGCTGGCGGTGTCTGCGGGGGGCGCCGGCACACAGCTCGCCAGCGCAAGGACCAGCGGCAGGACCAGCGCGCGCATCACGGCCTCTGGTATTTGATGAAGGGGGTAAGCACGCCGATGCGGTCGTAGAGCTTGCGCGCGGTGTCGTTGAAATGCTGCGTGGTCCAGTAGACCGCCGGCGTGCCGCGCGCATCGGCGGCGGCATAGACCGCCTCGATCAGGGCGCGGCCGACGCCGGTGCCCCTGGCCTCGGGGGCGGCGTAGAGATCCTGAAGGTAGCAGACCTTCTCGAGCCGCCAGCAATGGTCGTGGAAAAGGTAGTTCACGATGCCCACCGGCGTGCCGCCCACCTCGGCGATGAAGCCCGCCATGTCGGGGACCTCGGGGTCGGTCAGCCGCGCGAAGGTGGCGGCATAGACATCTTCGGTCACGCTGCTTTCGTAGAAGTCGAGATAGGCCGCCCACAGGGCGCGCCAGCTATCCTCGTCCTGCGGCGCGAGGGGCCGCACGTTCACATCTGTCTGGGACACTGTCTCTCAAGCCTGCCTGCTCTGATTCCCGGTTGCCCGCGAGGGTCCGGGATTTTCTGTCGGTTTGTCAGGGCAGTTTAGGGCAGGATCCGGGCATCTGCACAGCATGTGAAACAGTTGCGGGGCAATTTGACGCTCCGCGCGCACCAATGCGGCTA
>NZ_JAATOS010000202.1:0-7050 GCF_011806505.1 Salipiger sp. HF18
ACCACCACCGCAAGCCGCTTGCCGCCGGGGTTCTGCATCAGCTGGCTGATCAGCGTGGTCTTGCCCGAGCCGAGGAAGCCGGTGATCACCGTGACGGGGAGTTTCGAGAGGTCGGTCATTCTGAGCCACCTTTGTGCTGGGAAGGAGAGGGCGTGGGCGGCGGGATCCGCGCCACGCAGTTGCGCTTGAAATGCTCGGGACGGCTGCGCCACGGGATCAGCCCGTCGGGGGCCGCGCGGTAGAGCGCCGTGCCCTCGAGCAGCATCCCGGCCTGGCTGTCCTCGTCGATGCCGCCGTAGACATAGGTCCAGCGCCCGTCGCCGCGCATGGCGACGGTGCAGCCCGCATCGCAGTTCTGCAGGCATTCCACCGCGCTCACGGTAACGCCCTCGGGGATCTCGCGCGCGGCGATCTCGTCGAAGAGCCGCTGCCCGGGCCGGCGTTCGTCGGCGGGCGGCTCGGTGCCCTTGCGGCACTTCACGCAAATCAGAAGCTCGACGGTCGCGCTCATCCGGGTCTCCAACGCAAGGGGCGGGGGAACGAGCGCGCAACGGGACCTCGCATCGGTGCAACGGTCCTGCTCCGACACCGGCTCACCCCGTCCGGTCCATGTCTTCGGTCGCTGGCAGGTCTCCCGGCTTGCGGATTCGGGCCTTGCGGCCCTCGGTCTCCCGTCCTTCCCGGCATTGCGCCAGTGGCTTCGGGGACCTCTCCGGTCACGGTCGCGGGGGCGGCTGTGCTGACCTTGCGGCTGCACATTCCCTTTTCACCTGTTTACACAGGCACCAGCTGCGCGCCAGATGGCCGCGAAACGAGGCAAGTGTAAAGGGGCCGTATCCGCCATGACCGATGGAACCGTCGAGGACGTCAACACCCGCCACGCGGAAAAGATGAAGAAGATCAAGGCGGCGCGCGACCGGCTGATGGAGGGCAAGACCGAGGAGAAGGGCCTGATCATGGTCCATACCGGCCCCGGCAAGGGCAAGTCCTCGTCGGGCTTCGGCATGATCCTGCGCTGCATCGCCCATGGCATGCCCTGCGCCGTGGTGCAGTTCATCAAGGGCACATGGGTCACCGGCGAGGCCGAGATGATCCGCACCCGCTTCGCCGGGGAGTGCCGGTTCTTCATCTCGGGCGAGGGCTTCACCTGGGAGACGCAGGACCGCGAGCGCGACATCGCCGCGGCCCAACGCGGCTGGGAGATCGCCAAGGCGCAGATCCTCGACCCGGAGATCCGCTTCGTGCTGCTCGACGAGATCAACATCGCGCTGCGCTACGACTACCTCGACATCGACGAGGTGGTGGAGTTCCTGCTGACCCAAAAGCCCGAGATGACCCACGTCTGCCTCACCGGCCGCAACGCCAAGCCCGAGCTGATCGAGGCGGCGGACCTGGTGACCGACATGACGCTGGTCAAGCACCCGTTCCGCGACGGCATCAAGGCGCAGAAGGGTGTGGAATTCTGAGGTCCGGGGTGTGAGGTCCGAGGTCTGACGGGTCGCCGGGCAGGCCTGACCCTGCACAGGAGGGGGCAGAGTGCCCCAGTCGGAAACGATCTCGCGGCCCTGACAGGTTTCGCCCGTCTCGGGGGTGACCAGACCGGCGGACTCTGGGGCCTGAAAAGGTGTTTGGGTGACCGGCCAAGCTCAAAGCTCAGACCGGCCGCCGCAAAACGCTTCCCGACGGTGATTCTCGCCGCCGCCGCCGCCCCGCGACCGGATTTCATGAGCTGGACGAGAGGCGCCAGGATTTGACGTCGTTTCGCGCCGGAGACGGTGGGCAGAGCATTTCCCGGCCGCCACGCCAAACGCATGGACCGGGTGAGCGGCGCCGGCCGTCCGGCCACCTCCGGGCCGGGACCACCAGTCCGCGTCCCTGATCGACCCGCCCGTGTCAGATCATGGCCCCGCCACCGCAGCCAACGCTTCCGCGCCAGCCCCACTGCCGACCCACAGACCAAAAGAAAAATGCGCCACCCCGAGGGGCGGCGCATCCAGTCTTGCTCCGGGAGGGGAGCGCTCAGTTGGCGGATGCCAGCTGCTTGGGAAGCTTGAAGGTCCAGACCGTCCCGCCCTGGTTGAGGTAGTTCACCTTCTTGGCGACCTCGCCGCCCCAGAGCGGAACCGCACCGCCCCATCCCGAGACGACCGAGACGTACTGCTCGCCATCCATGTCCCAGGTGATCGGCTGGCCGACGATGCCCGAGCCGGTCTGGAAGCTCCAGAGCACCTCGCCGGTCTCGTCGTCGAGCGCCAGGAACTTGCCCTCGGGGGTGCCGGTGAACACCAGCCCGCCGGCGGTGGTCATCACGCCGCCCCAGAGCGGAGCCTCGTTCTTGAACTCCCACTTCCACTCGCCGGTGGCCGGGTCGATGGCCTTGAGCGAGCCGATGTGGTCCTCGTACATGGGCTTGATGGTGAAGCCCGAGCCGAGGTAGGCGGCGCCCTTCTTGTAGGTCACGGGCTCGTTCCAGATGTCCATGCCCCACTCGTTCGAGGGCACGTAGAAAAGGCCGGTGTGCTGCGAGTAGGCCATCGGCATCCAGTTCTTGCCGCCGAGGAAGCCCGGGGCCGAGAACACCACCTCGCCCTTGCCGCCATCCGCCGCCGCGGTGGGATCGCCGGGGCGGTTCTCCTCGACGTAGATCGGACGGCCGGTCTCGTCGATGCCGCTGGCCCAGGTGATGTCCTTGACGAAGGGATGGGCCGAGACGAAGCCGCCGTCCTCGCGGTTCAGCACGTAGAAGAAGCCGTTGCGGTCAGCGGTGGCGAAGCGCTTGTTGCCCTCGGCATCCTCGTAGGCCACGACCTCGTTCACGCCGTCGTAGTCCCAGCCCTCGCGCGGGGTGGTCTGGAAGTGCCACTTGATCTCGCCGGTGGCCGGGTCGATGCCGAGGCGGGAGGCGGCGTAGAGGTTGTCGCCGGTGTTGCCCTCGACGGGCGTGCCGGCGCCGCGCAGGTGGCTGTTCCAGGGGGCCGGGTTGCCGGTGCCGAAGACCAGCGTGTCGGTCTCGGCGTCATAGGAGCCGCCAAGCCAGGTGGCGCCGCCGCCGGTCTTCCACAGGTCGCCCGGCCAGGTGGCGTTGAGCGTGCCCGTCATGGTGCTCTCTTCGCCGTTGAGCGTGCCCATGTGGCCTTCGATCACCGGGCGGGTCCAGACCATCTCGCCGGTCTCGACGTCACGGGCCTGCACCTCGCCGACGATGCCGAACTCGCCGCCCGAGTTGCCGGTGATCACCAGCCCGTTCACGATGAGCGGCGCGGCGGTGTAGGAATAGCCCGCCTTGTAGTCGGCGATCTTGTCGCGCCAGACCACGTCGCCGGTCTTGCGGTCGAGGGCCACGAGACGGGCATCGAGCGTGCCGAAGACGATCTTGTCGCCGTAGATCGCGGCGCCGCGGTTGATCACGTCGCAGCAGGGCAGGATGCCCTCGGGCAGTCGGGCGTCGTACTGCCAGAGCTCCTCGCCGCTGGCGAGGTCGATGGCGTAGAGCCGCGAGTAGGAGCCGGTGACGTACATCACGCCGTCATAGACGATGGGCTGGGTCTCCTGGCCGCGCTGCTTCTCGCCGCCCAGGGAAAAGGCCCAGGCCGGCATCAGGTTCTTGACGTTGTCCTTGTTGAGAATGTCCAGCGGGCTGTAGCGCTGGAGATGCCGGCCCATGCCGTTGGTGACCACCTGATTGGTGATGGTCTGGTCGTTGGCCAGATCCTCTTCGGTGACCTGCGCCTGTGCGACGCCGGTGGCGAGCAGGCTGGCGGTGACGGCCAGGATGAAACGGTTCATGTTGTCCTCCCTAGGAACGGTTGTGGCGATTCTGCTGCGGCCGTGCGGGGGCCGGTCGCTCCTCCGGTGCAAAGCATCTCCGGCTCGGGGCCGGAGATGAATTGCACCATGGTCGTAAGACCTTTCGGCAAGCCTAGTCCTTCCCCTCGACGGCGCGGTTGTCCTGCGTGGTGATGGCGGCGAGGTAGGAGAGGATGAAGTCCTGCACGGTGCGGTCCTCGATGCCCACGTGGCGCATCTTCGTGCCGGGCATGAAGCCGTCGTTGTCCTCCATCCAGGCGCGCAGGGCCGCCGGCGTCCAGACGATGCCCGAGGCCGAAAGCGCGGTGGAATAGTCGTAATCGGGGAAGGTGCCAGCCCCCCGGTAGAGGATGTTCGTGAGTGGTGGCCCGTAAGAAGGGTCTTTGGAATCAACCGCATGGCAGCGGCGGCACTCGGCATCGAAAAGCTTCTGGCCGGCCGAGACCTTGATCTCGTCAAAGGTGTCGGCCAGTGCCGGTGCCGCGAGGCACAGGACGACAGGCAGGGTCAGGCGGAGCATTTGGATTTCTCCCGTTTGGCGCCCCCGGCCCGAATACCGAGCCCGGGGTGGCTGAGATGCGCGCGTTTCCGACCCCGAGTATTTCGCCGCCGCCCCGTGGGGTGAATTGCACCAAGGTCTATAGCCAGACCCCACACGGCGACCGCAGCCCCACCCGCATCAGCCAAATTCGACCCGATACCCCCCAAACGCCCGCCGCTCAAGGCCGCGACGCCACCCACCCCGGGCCCCATCTTCATCTTGCCAGACAAACTCCGGGGGTGAGGCGCAAAGCGCCGAGGGGGCAGCGCCCCCTTCCTCCCCGACCACCTGCACGGCACCTCGGGGACCGTCCCCGTCGCTTGCACGCGCGGCCACCCCCCGAACCCTGCAGCCCGGAACCAACCGGATCCCGCGTCGTCAGAACAGCGGCGCGTAGCGCCAGGTGTCGGCGTCGGGCGTCACCTCGTCGAGGTCGTATTCGGCGCCCTGAAGCCGCCTGGCGATGGCGAGCCCGTCGCGGGCGGCCTCGTCGACCAGGGCCCGGCCACGGGCTTCGTCCTGCCCCACGCCGAAGCCGCGCATCAGGCTGATGCCGTAGTTGAACTTGCCCACCGGATCGCCGGCCTCGGCGGCGCGGCGGTCCCATTCGGCGGCGGCGTCCGGGGCGAACTCGCCGCCGAAGCCGTTCTGCTCCATGTAGGACATCCAGGTCATGGCGCCGGTGTAGCCCGCCGCGGCGCAGGCCTCGAAGATCTTGCGCGCGGTCTCGTGGTCGCCGGACTTGGTCATGAGGTAGCCCGCGGCGCAGGTCATCATGTCCGTCTGCCCGCGCTCGGCGCGGTCCCGCACCGAGCGCCAGGTCAGCTCCTCGGGGTTGGTCGTGCCGTACTCGTCCGCCACGGCGGGCGTGGCGAGCAGGCAGAGGGCGAGAAGGGCGCGGCGCATGGGATCTCCTTTCGGGGTCAGCCTCCGGTGGGCCGGTAGGCCGCGCCCCAGGGGAAGCGGCCGACCTTGACGGTCTTGATGGCCTCGCGCCGCGCGACGTCGATCACCGTCACGTCGCCCGAGATGCCATTGGTGGTGAAGAGCCGGGAGTGGTCGCCGTCGAAGGCCATGTGCCAGACCCGGCGGCCGACCAGCAGGTATTCCTCGACCTCCCAGGTCTCGGCGTTCACCACGGCCACGTGGTTGGCGGGCCCCAGCGCCACGAAGGCGGTCTTGCCGTCCGGCGTGAGCTCGAAGCCCACCGGCTGGATCAGGTCCTCGTGCACGCCCTTGATGGCGAAGCGGATCCTGGCCTTCTCGGTCTGCGTCGCTGTGTCGAAGACGGTGACCGTGCCGCCGATCTCGGCAGAGACCCAGAGCTCGGCGCCGTCCTTGACGAACTCGGCGTGGCGCGGGCGGCTGTCGACCAGCGTGTTGGCGAAGATCGTCTCGGTCTCGGTGTCGATCCAGTGCGCCATGTTGGTGGTCTCGGAGGTGGTGACGACGATCTTCCCGTCCGGGCTCACCGCCATGCCCTCGGGCTCGATGCCGACGTCGATCTGGGCCACCACCCGACGGGTCTCGGTGTCGACCACGGTGGTGATCGCGTCGTCCTCGTTGGCGATGTAGAGCCGCCGGTCGTCCGGGTGCAGCACGAACTGCTCGGGGTCCTCGCCCGAGGGCAGATCGTGCAGGATCTCGCCCGAGACCGGATCCATCACCTGCACCGCGTCGCTGTCGGAGGCGCAGATGTAGACCCGCGAATAATCGTGGCTGAAGGTGATGCCGCGCGGGCGCTCGCCGGTCTCGAGCGTGCGGGTGACCTCGAGCGTGTCGGCGTCGATCACGCTGATCGTGTTGTCCTTCTCGTTGGTCACCCAGATCTCGTCGGCGAAGGCCGGCGTGGCGGCCAGCAGGGCGAGGGCGGTGGTCAGTCTCAGCATGTGTCTCACTCCTGGAACGAGCGGCAGGTCGTCTCGGTTCTGTCGCGGCCCAGCGTGTCGAGCTCGTTGCCCTGGTGGAAGAAGCCCTCGAGCGGGGCGGTGGCGACCACGGCGCGGTCGGTGACGATGGGGATCGGCTGGCGCAGCTGGCCGTTCCACGGCCGGAAGCTCAGAGGGCGACCCTTGAAGCCCGCGAGCTCGAAGGCATCCGACAGGATATAGTCGCGCAGAACCGCGATGTCGTCCGAGCCGGTGCGGGTCACTGCCTCGCCGAGCGTGCGGATCGCGGCCCATGCGGCGTAATCCTCGGGCGTCATGTCGCGGTGGGCCTGATCCTCGAAGCGCGACTGCAGCTGCGCGGCGCCCCATTGCTCGACCACCGGCGACCAGGCCTGCGGCACCAGCTCCTCGGAGCCCGCGACCGGGCGGGGAAGCCAGGTGTTGTAGACCACGTAGCGGCCGAAATCGCCGATCTCGTCGGCCACCAGCAGCACGTCGTGCTCGCCCAGTTCCTGGGTGAAGAGAGGCACCTCTGCGCTGGCGTTGCGGCGCATGTCGGCATCGAAGACCCATTCCTTCTCGCCGGTGAGCGTCAGCCGGAACTTCGCGATCGAGGCCTTGAGCGCCTCGGCGAAGGCGTGGTCGCGCGGGTGGGCGCCCGAGATCAGCGCCACGTCGGTCCAGCGCCGCTGCACGAGGAACTGCGCCAGCGCGTCGGCGCGCATGGCATCCGAGGGCAGGGTATGGAACAGGTTCGCCCGGCAGGCGCCGTCGCGCAGCGCCGCGTCGGGGGCGGTGGTGTTGAACAGCAGC
>NZ_JAATOS010000203.1:0-7030 GCF_011806505.1 Salipiger sp. HF18
GTCCGCGAGACGCTCGAGATCGTGGACCGCGCCTACATCCTGCACGACGGCAAGGTGCTGATGTCCGGCACCCCCGCCGAGGTCGTCCAGAACGAAAATGTGCGCAGGGTTTATCTCGGCGAGAACTTCCGCATCGGTTAGGGCGAATTCTTCCTATCCGGTCGGATGTTTCCACGACAGGTTTGCGACAGATCATTGACAGAACCGCCGAGTCTCAAGTCAAATAAGGCCATGACGCAGCGCATCCCTGCATGCCCGTTCTCGAACGCCCCCAAAGGAGAGGGAGGATTGGGCGTTGAGTGCAGCAGCCTTGCGTCTCCCCCGATCCGGCACCACATCTAACCTGCCATCAAGGCAGGAGTGAAGTCGGGTCCAACGAAGAGAAGGAATGAACATGCGCTACCAGATCACGGGAAAGCAGATCGATATCGGCGAGGCGCTCCAGACTCATGTCCAGACCGAACTGGATGTGGTGCTCGAGAAATACGCCTTCAGGCCGACCGACGCTCAGGTCACCTTTTCCAAGAGCGCACATGAGTATATCTGCGAGGTCACGGTGCATCTCTCGACCGGCCTGACCTCTTCGGCCAAGGACAAGGCGACCGAGATCTACGCTTCCTTCGACGGCTGTGCCGAGAAAGTCGACAAGCAGCTTCGCCGTTACAAGCGCCGCCTGAAAGACCACCACAAGGAGCGCGCAGAGCCCGTTGAACTCTTCGGGGCCTCCTCGTATATCCTCGCCGGCGAAGCCGACTCGGGTGCAGAGGAACCGGACTCGCTGCAGCCCATCATCGTGGCTGAGATGGAAACCAAGATCCCGTCTCTGACCGTGGGCGAAGCCGTGATGCAGATGGAACTGGCCGGGGCCCCCGTGCTGGTCTTCCGCAACGAGAAAAAGGATGGCGTGAACGTCGTGTACCGGCGTGAAGACGGCAACATCGGCTGGATCGATCCATAAACGATCGACGCGGCCGCGGCCTTGAGCGCCCCAGAGCAGCAAGTGAAAGGCGGTCTATGACCTTTCTGGAACTTCTGAAGCCGCAGGCGGTCAAAGTCGTCGCGGCCGCAAGTAGCAAGAAGCGGCTGATGCACGACATCGCCGAACTGGCCGGGAGCGCCTACGGGCTCTCGGCCCCCGCGGCGGTGGAAGCCCTGATGGAACGCGAGAGCCTCGGCCCGACCGGCGTCGGCCATGGCGTCGCCCTGCCCCATGCCCGGGTCTCGGGCATCGACGAGGTGCGCGGCGTGTTCATCCTGCTCGAGAAACCCGTCGAGTTCGAATCCGTCGACCGCCAGCCGGTCGATGTCATCCTCGCGCTCTTTGCGCCCGAGGAGGCCGGGGTCGAACATCTCAAGGCGCTTGCGCTGGTGTCCCGCACGCTCCGTGACGCGACGCTCTGCAACAAGCTGCGCGCCAACCCCGACCCGGCAACGCTGCACGCGATCCTCACCGAGGACCGCTCGTCGCAGGCGGCGTGATCCTTTCTCATCGGTAGCGCCAGGCCGTGACGCCGGATGCCTCCGGCGGGAGTTTATCCGGCAAGATGAAGGGCGGGCGTGGCGCGCTGTCGGCTGGGACTGTCAGGCGGCCCCGGGGAAGAGGTGCGGTATTTCGAGTAGGGCGCGTGTTGCGTCGAGGGGGCAGTGCCCCTTTTTTTGATGCTTGCTCCGGCCGCGCGTAGCCCTGTCCGTCCCGGCTCAGCCCCAGTCGTCGAATCCGAACATCAGGTAGTCGCGCGCATAGGCGTCGCGGGCGAGGCCCTCGAGCCGGTCGTCGTAGATCCGCGCCAGACCGTAAGGCGCGCGGGTGGTCTGCGGCAGGGGCTCGGGCGGCGCCTCGTGGCCCACCTGCATGGCCAGCGCCGGCAGATAGCTCGCCATCTCGTCCTCGCGCACGATCATGTCCGGCAGGGTCAGTTCAGACATGCCCTGGATCACCTGCGCCTGGCTCGCCCAGTGGCCGTCGATGCGCACCGCTGTCTGCCCGGCGAGGTTCGCCTTCAGGAAGGCGAGGAAGGCGGTGAAGGCCTCGCGGTGCGCCTCCGGCGTATAGGCGTCCAGCGCGCCGCCTTCGGGCAGCGCGAGGTTGTGGGCGCGGATCAGCGTCTTGCGGATGCCGAGGAAGCTGCCCGGGCCGGTGCCGAGGATCTTGCTGCAGAAGGCATCGTGCGCCCGCGCCAGCGGGTGGCGGATCACGGTGAAGCTGCGGTGGCCCGGCCGCTCGCGTTTCCACTGCCGCAGGGTCTTCTGGCTGAAGCCGCGGGTGAGCCCCTCGCGCCCGACGCCGTCGAGCGCGGAGAGCCAGCGCTCGACCGCGTCCTCGGGGCCGGAGCGGATCGGCATGTAGAGGAGCGGCGTGCGCGCGCCGCCGACGTAGGAAGGCACGTTGGGCCCGCGCCGCGGCTCGAAGTTCGGCGTGCGGGTGAGGTTGAACCGGTCGTGCCGCGCCAGCGCCTGCTCCATCTCGTCGAAATTCGCCACCTTCTCGGAGAGCGGTTCGGGGTTCTGGCGCTTGAGCGCGGTGTTCAGGCTCTCGAGCCGCGCGGGCACCCCCAGCCAGGCCGCGAGCCCGTTCATCACCGCCACGTCCTGCAGATCCTCGTAGGCGACGTAAAAGGCCGTCTGCCCGGCCACCTGCAGCGCGGTCATCAGCTGCACCTGGAAGGCCTGCAGCGCGCCCAGATGCTCTTCGAACTCGGCGGCGTCGAAGCGTGCCCGTGCGTCCTTGCGCGTCTTCACGTTGGTGAGCTTCCACTGCCCCGTGGCCTGCGCGATCTTCCAGCTCACGTAGCTGTCGACCGGGTTGCGGGTCAGCACGATCTTCGCGCAGCGCGGGTCCTGCAGGATCTGTGGCAGGATCCGGGGATCGTGGTCGTGGAAGAAGCGGAAGCCGCCGAGCCCGCCCGGGGTCGCGCCGCGGATCTCGGCCAGCAGACGCCCGGGGTCGCGGTCGCGCTCGGCCTGCGAGATCCCCAGCACGTCCTCGGCGTTCGGGTAGCCGATGAAATGCGGGTTGAAGACCTCGCCATGACAGGTGATGCCGTCGAAGGCGTTGAGATTGGCCTCGAGGAAATTCGAGCCGGTGCGCATCTCGGCGAAGACGACGAAACAGTCGAAGCGGTCGGACATGCGGGGGCCTTACTTCTTCACAAGGTAGGGTCTGCGCGCCGGGCGGCGGCGGTTGCGCGACGCGGGCTCAACCGGGAAGTCGCCCATGAGATAGGGGTGCATCCCCTGGTTCTTGAGGTTCTGCAGGAACTGGCCGAAGCCCGCGAGATCCTCGAGCACCGGCGCCTCGGCGAGGCGGCGCGGCGGCTTCTGCCCGATCTCGTCGATCACCGCCTGCAGAGGCTCCATCGGGGCCTCGATGAACTCGGCCATGGTCCAGATCCGGATCCGCGCCCTGGCGTCAGGCGAGCGCAGCTCGTCGAGCATCGCGCTCTCGGTCTTCTGCAGCCTGGCGGCCTCGGCCCGGAGATCCGCGAAATTGGCGTTGGACTTGAAGAGTGGCACCGCCCAGGCCCCCGAGATCACGCTGATCTGGGCGTTGGGGTCGCGGGCAAGGTCCCACATGATCTCGGGCGTGTCGTGCGGCCCGTACTGGAAGCACTGCCGCAGGCCGCGGGTGTTCCACAGCAGGTTGGTCAGGAAGGCCTTGGGGTTGGCATCGCGCAGTTTCGCGGTGTCGGGCAACGCGCCGTTGATCACCGTCTGGCCATCGGCGAACTCGGCCCGCCCGGGCCCATAGAGATGGCCGTGCACCTGCGCCCCGGTGGCGCGTGCCAGCCAGCCCTCGAACCCCTTGAAGAGTTCGGAGAAGCCCTGGAAGACCGAGTACCTGCCCGCGGTGACGCCGTTCTCCCAGCCGTGGTTGGGAAAGCGCGACTGCATGTAGAGCCCGGCCCGCCCCCGCGTCCGCCGGTCCACCGCCCGCGCGAAGTTCCGGTCGATCTTGCCCGGGTTAGGCTCCTGCCGGGTCTGGGTGCCCTCGGCGTCGGAGAGGAAGGCACTGTAGAGACGCTCGGCATGGGGCCAGATCTTGCGCGCGACGAAGCCGTCCGAGCGGCGCAGAAGCTGCAGGTGATCGTCGTAGAAGATGTGTGGCTTGCCCTGGAAATCGAACTTCGAGAGCGTCAGCGACCGGCTTTCCACGTTGGTCGAGCAGAGCCGCGCCAGCGTCTGGAAATAGCTCTCGTCCGGGATCCAGACCCGGCGGAAATAGCGGTCGAAAACCCGGCGCTCGGGGTTCTGCAGGATCGCCGTCAGGGTCTGCCGGGTCAGGCACCACCACTGGCTGCCCATATGCGGGACGATCCCCCGCGGCACCCGGCGGCGAAACCCCGTGCGGCGCTGCAGGTCGACGAAGCGGTCGAAGAAAAAACGGCTGCGGCGCCACGAGAACGGGAAGAGCAGCGTGAAGCGCTCTTCGTCGAGCCCGCCCACCGTCCAGGGCACGTCGGCGGTGGTGGCGCTTTCGATGAAATCGGTGCGCGGGCGCTCGTCGAGATACGCGATCAGCTCCTCGACCGGGCGCAGCGGCAGGCAGGAGCCCGAGGTCAGGTAGACGTGGCGCACGTCGGGGAAGCGCTCGAGCATCAGCTCGGCGGCGTCCTGGCTGGCGGCGACCAGCCCCCAGGTGCCCCATTCGCAGCGGTGCCGGCGCGAGAAGGTGACGTCGGGCAGATCGCCCAGCGCCTCGACGATGCGGTCGTGGTCCGAGGCGGGCACCATGCTGTCGACGTGGATCACCACCGGGCAGCCGGCCTTGTTCCAGTGCCGCGCGACCTGCTCCGCCCGCCCGAAGGCGGTGTGGACCAGCATCAGGATGCCGACGCTCACGCCCAGTTCCCCTTGGACATGAGGCCGAGGATCTCGAGCTGGCGCCAGTTGATGTATTTCTCGGACCACTTACACCACAGGTCCGGGTTGTCGCGGATGCGCGCGGCATAGGCGAGATACTCGGTCGAGCCCGCGTAATGCTGCTTGCGGGTCAGCTCTTCCTCGGCCTTGCCGGTGAAGGTGTCGAGAAACTTGGTGTGCAGCAGCAGCCCGCTGGCCTTTTCGCCGCCCCACTCGTCGAACACCGCGTTGAGCCCCCGCGGCAGCAGCATGTGGGTCGAGCTCACGTAGGCGTAGCGCCGGTCCCACCGGACCAGCGGCACCTTGTTGAGCGCCGGTGCCTGCTCGGGCCGGTCGGCGAAGAACGCCCTGGCGCGCGGCCCGCCCTGGATCCAGAGGTTGCCGTAGCGATGGTTGCGCCGGATCGAGTAGTTGCCTGCGTCGAACCAATGCGCGATCTCGAGCGGGTTCTGCCCGGCCTCGTAGGGTTGCGCGTCGATCCGGCCCTTGGGGTACATGTCGAGCAGCATCGCCGAGAAACTCTTGATCGACGAGGCGTCGAGCCAGTCGGTCAGCGCCCGGAGCGGCCGGGTATCACAGAACGGGTAGAGGAAGAACTCGTCGGGATCGACGGTCAGGGTCCAGTGGCCGTGGCCGTACCTGCGCAGGAGGAAGTTGATCCAGTCCATCCCGAAGCGCGAGCGCTTGTAGCTGCCGCGGGTGGTCCAGACCGAGACGTCCCCTTGCCGGGCGAGGTAGTCGAGCGAGGTGTCGGTGCTGTCATTGTCGACGAAGATGAAATGGTTCACCCCCATCTCGCGGTAGTAGCGCAGGAAATACGGCAGCCGCACCCCCTCGTTGCGCTGGGTGCAGAAGATCAGCAGGTCCGAGGGGCGGATGCGGTCGGTGCGGTCGCTGACGGGCCGAAGCTCGTGCGATTTGCGCAAGGCACGCAGTCGCCATCGCTTGCGCTGAAGCCTCAGCCGGTATGACTGCCATGCACCCAAAACGCGCACCCTTACGCGGGCCGGTTTCTCCGGCCCAATTCCCGACGGCTATCAGATCAGCGTTAACACGGTCTTGAAGTGCGCATCCCAGCCCGGCGGCGTCCAGTTGCCGGCGCCGCGTTGCACGTCGTGCCGATCCGCTGCCATCCTCGTTATCTCACGGGCCCAAAGATACTGGTCGGACACCTGTGCGTAAACGGGAATATCCTGCAGCACCTCGCGCACCACCGGCAGCTCGGTCGAAAGCACCGGCACCCCCAGCGCCGCGGCCTCGACCGGCGGCAGGCCGAAGCCCTCGGCGAGGCTCGGGAACAGCAACCCGGCGCTGTCCGCCAGCAGCGCCGCGACCTGCCCGTCATCGAGCCCCGGCAGTTCGTGCACCCGTGGGGGGCGGGCATCGAGCGCGGCAAAGACCGCAGCGTTGTTCCAGCCCCTGCCCCCGCAGATCAGCAAGTGGGCGTCGGGCGGTACGCTATTCCGGTCCGTCGCGGAAGGCTCGTGCCCCTGCCAGAGCCGCAGCAGCAGAGCGTGGTTCTTGCGTGGCTCCACGGTGCCCAGCACGACAAAATAGGGCCGGCCTGTCCACGGCCCCTCGGGCGCCACGCCGGGTTGTGGCCTGGGCACGCCGAGATGGGCCACCACCGTCTCGGGGCACGCGGGGCCGAGGTGGCGACGCAGATCCGCCTCGGTCACCCGCGAATTGCAGATCACCAGATCCGCCGCCTGCCCCACCCGGTCCAGAAAGCTCCGGAACCGCTGCGGGATGCCCTCGCCGCAATACTCCGGGTGATCGAGCGGGATGGTGTCGTGCAGCAGAACCGCGATGCGCGCGCCCGGCACGCCGCGCAGGGCGCGGACGAGGCGGTCGGTCAGGCCGGTGTGGCCGGTGTTGAGGTAGTGAGTGCCGGCGGGCAGCCCGCGCAGCATCCGCCCGAGACCCGGCGGCAGGCACCGCGCCACGGCCACCCGGCGCAGCGCGCGCTCGGCCCCGGCGCGGGCGGGCGCGACGCCCCGCAGCTGCGACAGGCGGTCGGGCGCAGGCCAGTCTCCGCGGTCGATGTGCCGCTTCAGCGCGGCGCAGCCGTCATGGCCAAGCAGCAGGTAGCCCAGCGACGTGCGCACCAGCCCCCAGAGGGGGCCGGTGGTCAGTAAATGGTCGAGATAGGCGTATTCCACCCGGTCGA
>NZ_JAATOS010000204.1:0-6964 GCF_011806505.1 Salipiger sp. HF18
TCAACGATGTGCATGGGCCCGTGCTCCTGTCTATTCCAGATCCCAGGCGCGGATCCAGATCACCGCGTCCTGGCTGAGTTCCTTGCCCTCGTGCTCGGTCACCGGGCCCGAGCCGAGCGCGGCGAAGCCCCAGTGCCCGGCCCGGGGCACGCCGAAGGTGAAGGTGCCGTCGGGGCCGGGCACCGCGACCACCGAGCCGCCGGGCGGCGGGGTGACCACGGGCCGGGTCGCGGCGCCGCTCGTCATGTCGGGTTCGGCGGCCATGTGCTCGATCTCGATCTCGACGCCCGCGGCGGGGGCGCCGTCGCGCAGCACCTGCCCGCTGAAGGTCGAGCCTGCGATGACGTTGTAGGGCTTGTTGAGCGGCACGATCTCGGTCGGCAGCCCCACCGGCTCGGCCCAGTCGGTGGGCAGCTGGTTGCGGTTCAGGAAGGCCTTGGTGATCTGCTGGATATAGAGATCCTCGGAGGCCTCAAAGTAGGGCTGCGGCACCGTCACCAGCACGTAGTCGCCCGAGCGCCGCACCGGCACCGCGCCGACGAGGGCCGCGCCCTCGTTCTCGCCGCCCGTGAAGGTGACCGGCTCGAGCGTGCCCAGCAGGTCGGTGCGCTCGCCGTTGTGGAGCACGAAGAACTCCTGCGGCATCTCGAGATCCATGACATGGCCGTTTTCGAACGGATGCCAGAAGATCAGCTTGACCGGCACCTCGCCGGGCGCCTCGATCATGGTGTCTTCGGTGTATTCCAGCAGGAAGTGGGCCGAGGCGGTGGCGGGAATCGCCAGCGCGGTCGCGGCCGCGAGAAGGATGGTCTTCACAGGTCTTCGTCCTTGTCCGATGCGCCACACCCGGCGCAGGTCAGTTTGGACGGCGGGACGGTCGAGCCCATACCGGGAGGCCGCGGTGCGGCAAGCCGGATACCAGCTCCGGCGCTCACCCCGACGCCCGGTGGAAACGCCCCTTCCGGGAGGCGTCGTCCGGCAGGTCTCCTGACTCGCGGGTCTCAGCTCGGGGCCGGCCTTCCCGGATTTCTCCAGTGGCATGATCGGCCCTGCTCACCGCTTACAGTTGCGGGGGCAGTTGCCGCATTGGCGCACGAGGCGCCGCACGGCATTCCCTCTTTCGCCCGAGGCGATTGCTTCGGGACCGGACATGGCGCAGTCATGGCAGAGAGTCCGCCCCCGCGTCAATCGCGGATTGCTGCCGGCCGGGGGAGGGGCAGCGGCCCGGCCATCGGGGGAGCTGCGCTGCGGAAACTGGCGGGAGCCGTTGCGCCGCCACATGAAAAAGGCCCCCGGAGCGCTGTCCGGGGGCCTTTTCGGGTCTGGTGGGCCCCGGTCACGACGGGCGTGACTGGGGCCGTTCGGGCTTAGTGCGAGGCTGCGCTGGCGCGGACCGCCGCGACGTCGGCGGCGCTGATGGCCGGGGCGTCGTTGCCCCATGCGCCGCGGAGCCAGGTCGCGAGTTCGGCGACCTCTTCATCCGACAGGCGGTCGGCGTAGCCCTGCATGCGCAGGGTCATCGGACGTTTCGCGGTCGAGGCGACCTCGGCGCCGTTCAGGATCACCGAGATCAGCGGCTTGGTCTCGGAGCCGTTGACCAGCCTGTTGCCCTGAAGCTCGGGGAAGATCTCGGGCGCGCCCTTGCCGGTGGCGAAGTGGCAGCCGATGCAGTTGTCGGTGTAGAGACGCGCACCGAGCGGCATGTCGGGATCGGAGTCGATGAGCATGGCGGTGTCCGCCTCGCCCGCCTTGTCGGCCTCGGGGACCTCGATCGAACCGGCCCTGGGGGCCAGCGTCTCGGGAACCTCGACCGCGTCGCCGTCAAGCCCCTTGAGGAAGGCGGCCATGGCGATGTTGTCCTCGTCGGTCAGCTTCTGCAGCGAGTGCTCGACCACGAGGCCCATCTCGCCGTTGGCGGTGGAGTGGGCGTTGCGGCCGGTGGCGAGGTAGGTGGCGGTCTCGGAGACCGTCCACCTGTTCAGGTCGCTGTCCTCACCGCGGAGCGCCGGAGCGTTCCAGCCGTTGATGACGCCGCCCGCGAGGAAGTTCGCATCGTCCACGGTCACGCCGTCCTGCGACATGAAGGGCGAGCGCGGGCTGTGGCAGGCCGCGCAGTGGCCCGGGCCCTCGACCAGGTACTGGCCGCGGTCCTGCACGTCGGACACCTCGGCGGGGGTGAAGCCCGGGCCGTGGGTGAGCGCGAGCCAGTTCCACGCCCGGATGCCGAAGCGCAGGTTGAACGGGAAGGAGAGCGCGGTCTCTTCGACCTCGTTCTTCACCGGCTGAACCTCGGTCATCAGGTAGTCGTAGAGGGCGCGCATGTCCTCTTCCGTCATCAGACGGTAGTTCTCGTAGGGCATGGCCGGGTAGAGGTGGGTCCCGTCGGGCTCGACGCCGTCGATCATGGCGCCGCGGAAGTCGTCAAAAGACCAGTCGCCGATCCCGGTCTCGGGGTCGGGGGTAATGTTGGTCGACCAGATGGTGCCCATGGGAGAGGCGATGGCCTTTCCGCCGGCGAGGGGGGCGCCCTCGTCGGAGGTGTGGCAGGCCACGCAGTCCGAGGCGTTCAGGACATATTCGCCCTGGCCCGGTTCCGGCTGCCAGTCGGCGGGCAGCTCGGCCACCGGCTGCGTGCGCTGAACCGGCACGAAGATGAAGGCCAGGAGCGCGATGCCCCCCAGCACGACGAGGCCCGCGACGATGCGGAGAAAGGTTTTCATGGGTATTCTCCTCAGACCAGCGGACGCGGGTTGGACAGGTACTGGGTGCGGATCGCGTTGACCGTGTGGTAGGCCAGCGCCCCGACGAGCCCGGTCGGGTTGTACTGGGTGTTCTGCACGAAGTTGCCTGCGCCCATGGCGAAGACGTTGTGCGCCTTCCAGGTCTGGCTGTAGCGGTTGACCACACCCTCGCGGGCGTTCTCGGACATGATGTGGCCGCCGGTGTTGTGCGTGGTCTGGTAGGGACGCACGTCATACTGGGCACCGATGTTCTTGAAGCCCGCCTGCATGAGATCGGGGTTCATCGACGCAGCCAGCGGTTCCATCTTCGACTTCATGAACTGGTTCATCCGCAGGTCGTTGTCCTGCCAGTTGAACGTCATCCGCATCAGCGGCCGGCCGTGCCGGTCGGTGTAGGTCGGATCGAGGTCGAGGTGGTTGTTGGCATAGGCCATGTGCGAGCCGTGCGAGCCGATCGACATGGCGTGGCCGTAGTTCTCGCCGATCGCCTGCTTCCAGCCGGCGCCCCAGGCCGGGGTGCCCGAAGGCAGCGGCATGTTGCGGATCGGCTGGCCGTTGAAGGTGCCGGAGCGCCAGTACGAGCCACCGATGAAGCCCTCGGCGCCGAAGTCGTTCTGGCTGATCGAGAAGTCGTCGATGACCATGCCGTTGGCGCCGTGGCCGACGAACGGGTTGAACTCTTCCTCGCGGAAGAACATCGTGATGCCGCCGTTCATCTGGTAGGCGTAGTTCTTGCCGAGCGTGCCCTCGCCGGTGAGCGGGTTGTAGGCTTCGCCGAGGCCCGACAGCAGCATCAGGTGCACGTTGTTGAGCTGGTAGCTCGACAGGATCACCATGTCGGCGGGCTGGAAGACCTCTTCCTGCGCCGCGTCGTCCCAGTAGGTGACGCCGGTCGCGGTCTTGCCATCGGCGGCAAGCTCGACCCGCAGCACTTCGGACTGGGTGCGGTAGCTGAAGTTGGGGTAGCGCTTCAGCGCGTCGAGGATCGTCGTCTGCGGCGAGCTCTTCGAGTACTGGTAGCAGCCGAAACGCTCGCAGAAGCCGCAGAAGTTGCAGGGGCCCATCTGCATGCCGTACGGGTTGACGTAGGCGGTCGACGCGATGCCCGCGGGGGCCGGGAACGGGTGGTAGCCCATCGCCTTGGCCGCGGCCTGGAACTTGGACGAGTCGTAGGTCGTCGGCAGCGGCGGCATCGGGTAGTCTTCCGAGCGCCAGCCCTCGAACGGGTTGCCGCCTTCGCGGATCTCGCCGTTCAGGTTGCCGGCGTAGCCGGAGATGCCCGCGACCTTCTCGAACTGGGTGAAGAACGGCTCGAGGTCGTCGTAGCTCACCGGGTAGTCGCCGAGGTTCATGCCCTCGGGGATGATGCCCTCGCCCCAGTTCTCGACCACGTGCGAGCGCAGCTTCAGCTCGGCCGGCTGCGGACGCCAGTTGAGGCCGTTCCAGTGGGTGCCGGCACCGCCGACGCCGTTGCCGGGCAGGAAGGAGCCGAGCGAGCGGTAGGGCAGGGCGGTCTCGTCGCCGCTGCGGCGCACGGTCAGCGTCTGCTGCGACAGCTTCTGCATCATCTTCAGACGGACGCCGTATTTCAGCTCGTCGATCTGCTGGGGATACTGGAAGTCGGGGACGGTGTTCTGGTCATGGCCGCGTTCGAGCGCGACGATCTCGAGCCCTTCCTGCGCCAGTTCGATGCCCGCGATGGAGCCGGTCCAGCCGAGGCCGACGATGACCACGTCCTTTTTCTGTTCCTGACGTGCCATGGTTTATGCCCTTTCGCCGCTGATCGAGACCGGACCCAGCGGGTATTTCACGTTGTGCCGCTCGGGCCATGCGCGATAGGCCGCGCGGGCGCCCGGGAAGCCGATGTAGACCCACGACTGCATGCCGTGGTTGCCGCCGTAGATCGGGTCGGCGAAGTAGCCTTCCTTGGTGTTGGCGAGCAGGATGGTGAAGAAGTCGCGCAGCTCGGACGGAAGCCCGACGTCGCCTTTCTGCAGCGAGGTCAGCGAGGCGTCCTGCTGTTCGGGCGAGAGCTTGGCGAAGATCTCGCCGTGGGTCTCCTCGCACCATGCGTCGAAGGCGGGGATCGCCTGACGGTAGACCTCGGCCGGGTTCAGCGGGGACTGCCAGCCGCGCGCGGGCTCGGCGGAGGGGTCGTGCGGACCTTCCATGTACCAGTCGCCGGCGGCGCCGTAGTCACCGGCCAGCTGCAGGTCGATGAAGACGGGCACGCGGGTCTCGATGGCGCCGGGGCCATCGCCATCCGAGGGGATGAGTCGTGCGGTCGCGGCCATCACGAAGGCCCATTCGTCGGCATTCAGATAGGCGCGGTCGTAGTCTTCGAGGGGAACGGGGGGGGTGCTTTCCTGCGCTTGCGCGGAAGCGGCCAGCCCCGTGAGTGCGACACCTGCGGCGGAAGCTTTGAGGAAGCTCCGGCGGCTCGGGTATCCGGGAAGGTCGGTCATTTCGGGTGTCCTGCCGTATGAATCTGGTGGGAACGTCGGTGCACCGGGGAGGGTGCGACATCGTGCGCCTACGCCGCGTCACGCTGTCGCGCAAGCGGGGCTCAAGGGGGTGCAAGGCAGCTATGACGCAGGGTCATGCCCCTGTGGGATCGGTCTCTGAAATGTGATGCAGTGACCGATCGGTCAAAAATTCATATATAGTAGCGGTGGGAGCGGGAGTGACGGCGTCATGTTCGGGGTGCCGTCTGCATGTGAGCGCACAGTCACTGTGCGTTTCCGCGCCACCGCTATCGGCGCGCGGCACCCGTCCCTCGGGAGGGGGCCGCCTATAACAAAATCGCATACAACGTAAACGCAATGATATTTGCGTTATGGTCGCCGCGTCCCCTTAATCGCCGGAGGTTTCTCAGCAACGAAAGGCGCCAGGTGACGGATCTGGGACATTGGGACATTGTCGTGGTCGGCGGCGGACTTGTCGGAACAGCGACGGCCCTGGGCATGGCGCGTGACGGGGCGCGGGTGCTGGTCCTCGATTCCTCAGACACCAGCTTTCGTGCCAGCCGCGGCAACTTCGGGCTGGTCTGGGCACAGAGCAAGGGCGCGGGCAACCGCGACTACGCCACCTGGACCCGGACGGCGGTGCGCGAATGGCGCGCGCTCGAGGCCGAGATCCGCGAGCTTTCGGGCGTCGAGACGCATTACGAGGCCGGGCTCGGGCTGCACCTCTGCCTCGGCGAGGACGAGTTCGCCAAGCGCGCCGAGATGATCGGCCGGGTCGCCGCGCACCAGCTGCCGGGCGACGACGTGCGGATGATCCGCCGCGACGAGCTGCTCGAGATCATGCCCGACGTGGGTCCCGGGGTGGTGGGCGCGTCGATGTCCTCGCTCGACGGGGCCTGCCAGTCGCTGGCGCTCTACCGCGGGCTCAGCATCGCGCTGCAGAAGGCCGGCGCGAGGCTCATCTCGAACGTGCAGGTCAGCGCCATCGAGCCGCAGGGCGACGGCTACCGGATCGAGGCCGAGGGGCTGCGGGCGACCGCCCCCAAGGTGCTGATCGCTGCCGGGCTCGCCACGAACAGGCTTGCGGCGCCCTTCGGCATCCCCGAGATCGTCCGCGGCCAGAAAGGCCAGATCCTCGTCACCGAGCGCGCCCGCCCGATCCTCCCGGCGGTGACCTCGGGCATCCGGCAGACCGCCGAGGGCACCATCCTCATCGGCGACACCAAGGAAGAGACCGACGAGGACCGCTCGACCGGGCAGGGGATGCGACAGCTCGCGGCGCGGGCGGTGCGGCTGCTGCCCGAGATCGGAAACCTGCGCGTGGTCCGGAGCTGGGCGGCGCTGCGGGTGCTCACCCCGGACGGCAACCCGGTCTACGACGAGAGCCCCTCGCATCCGGGGATCTTCGTTGCGACGACCCATTCCGGCGTGACGCTTGCGCCGGCCCATCGCGGCCCGCTCGCGCAGTGGATCATGAACGGCCAGCGCCCGCCCGAGTTCGCGAGCTTCGGCGCGCAGCGCTTCGCCAAGACCAACTGAATGACCAACAGGAACACAACAATGAAACATCTCCCCCTCGCGTCCCTCACCATCGCCGGCCTGCTGGCCGCCTCCGCCGCGAGCGCCGACGTCACCTGGACCTTCGGCGGCATCAACCCGCCGGGCGCGCCGGTCACGCAGGCCTCCAAGCGCTTCGCCGAGCTGGTGAACGAGCGCACCGAAGGCCGCGTCACCATCAACTTCTACGAAGGCTCGCAG
>NZ_JAATOS010000205.1:0-6952 GCF_011806505.1 Salipiger sp. HF18
CCCTCGGGTTCCGGCCCGTCGAACCCGTCAAAGGTGATTCTCCGTACGTGCATCGCGTCAGCCTCCGTTTCCCGTGAAACTATCCGCGATACGGGAAAAGAGAGGAGGGATGCGGATTCTGCAATCACGGATCTTGAAGCCTTTCGCGACGGCAACCATCTGTAATCCGAGGCCCGAGACAGCCGCGTGCCGCCCAGGCGGGCGCGACATTTTCCCAGCGGGCGCTTATGGAAGGAGAGACACCATGAACTTGGAGAAGTTCACGGAGCGGTCGCGTGGTTTCATTCAGGCCGCACAGACCATCGCTATGCGGGACAACCACCAGCGACTGGTCCCGGAACATCTGCTGAAGGCCCTGATGGATGACGAGCAGGGGCTCGCGTCCAATCTCATCACCCGTGCGGGCGGTCAGCCGCCGCGCGTGGTCGAGGTGCTCGAGCAGAAGCTGAGCAAGATCCCCCGGGTGAGCGGCGACGCAGGCCAGGTCTATCTGGACCCGGCAACGGCGCGCGTGCTCGACGAGGCCGAGAAGATCGCGAAGAAGGCGGGCGACAGCTTCGTACCCGTCGAGCGCATCCTCACCGCCCTCGCCATCGAGAAATCCGGTGCCAAGGAGGCGCTCGAGGCCGGCAATCTGACGCCGCAGCGCCTGAACGAGGCGATCAACGACCTGCGCAAGGGCCGCACCGCGGACAGCGCATCGGCGGAAGAGGGTTATGACGCCCTCAAGAAATACGCCCGCGACCTGACCGAGGCCGCCGAGCAGGGCCGGATCGACCCGATCATCGGCCGGGACGAGGAAATCCGTCGCTCTATGCAGGTGCTGAGCCGCCGCACCAAGAACAACCCGGTGCTGATCGGGGAACCCGGCGTCGGTAAAACGGCGATTGCCGAGGGCCTCGCGCTGCGCATCATCGACGGCGACGTGCCGGAGAGCCTGCGCAACAAGCGGCTGATGGCGCTCGACATGGGCGCGCTGATCGCCGGTGCGAAATATCGTGGCGAATTCGAGGAGCGGCTGAAGTCTATCCTCAAGGAGATCGAGTCAGCTGCGGGCGAGATCATCCTGTTCATCGACGAGATGCACACGCTGGTCGGCGCGGGCAAGACGGACGGCGCCATGGACGCGTCGAACCTGCTGAAACCCGCGCTCGCACGGGGGGAGCTGCACTGCGTCGGCGCCACGACGCTCGACGAGTACCGCAAGCACGTCGAGAAGGACCCGGCGCTGGCTCGGCGCTTCCAGCCGGTGATGGTGCAGGAGCCGACGGTCGAGGACACCATCTCGATCCTGCGCGGCATCAAGGAGAAATACGAGCTGCACCACGGCGTGCGGATCTCGGACTCTGCGCTTGTCGCCGCCGCCACGCTGAGCCACCGCTACATCACCGACCGTTTCCTGCCGGACAAGGCCATCGACCTGATGGACGAGGCGGCATCGCGGCTGCGGATGGAAGTGGACAGCAAGCCCGAAGAGCTCGACCAGCTCGACCGCAACATCCTGCAGATGCAGATCGAGGTCGAGGCGCTGAAGCTCGAGGACGACGCGGCGTCGAAGGACCGGCTCGAGAAGCTCGAAAAGGAACTGGCCGATCTCGAGGAGAAATCCGCCGAGATGACCGCCCAGTGGCAGGCCGAGCGCGACAAGCTGGCCTCGGCCCGGGATCTGAAGGAGCAGCTGGACCGGCTGCGCGCCGAGCTCGAGATCGCCAAGCGCGAGGGCAACTTCGCCAAGGCCGGTGAGCTGCAATACGGCAAGATCCCCGAGATCGAGAAGAAGCTGGCCGAGGCCGAGGCGGCCGAGGGTGACGTCATGGTCGAAGAGGCCGTGCGTCCCGAGCAGATCGCCGAGGTGGTCGAACGCTGGACCGGCATCCCGACCAGCAAGATGCTGGAAGGCGAGCGCGAGAAGCTCCTGCGCATGGAGGACGGGCTGCACAAGCGGGTCGTCGGCCAGAACCAGGCGGTCAAGGCGGTCGCCAATGCGGTGCGGCGGGCCCGTGCGGGTCTCAACGACGAGAACCGTCCGCTGGGGTCGTTCCTGTTCCTCGGACCGACCGGCGTCGGCAAGACCGAGCTGACCAAGGCCGTGGCCGAGTTCCTGTTCGACGACGACAGCGCGATGGTGCGCATCGACATGTCGGAGTTCATGGAGAAACACTCGGTGGCCCGTCTCATCGGTGCGCCTCCGGGCTACGTGGGCTACGACGAGGGCGGTGTGCTCACCGAAGCGGTGCGGCGTCGGCCTTACCAGGTCGTGCTGTTCGACGAGGTCGAGAAGGCGCACCCGGACGTGTTCAACGTGCTCCTGCAGGTGCTCGATGACGGGGTGCTGACCGACGGCCAGGGCCGCACGGTGGACTTCAAGCAGACGCTGATCGTGCTGACGTCCAACCTTGGCTCGCAGGCGCTGTCGCAGCTTCCCGAGGGGGCCGACAGCAGTCAGGCGCGGCGCGACGTGATGGACGCGGTGCGGGCGCACTTCCGCCCCGAGTTCCTCAACCGGCTCGACGAGACGATCATCTTCGACCGGCTCAAGCGCGGCGACATGGACGGCATCGTCGAAATCCAGCTCGCCCGCCTGCTCAAGCGGCTGGCGAACCGCAAGGTCACGCTGGAGCTCGACGAGGGCGCCAAGAAGTGGCTGGCGGAAGACGGCTACGACCCGGTCTTCGGGGCGCGTCCGCTCAAGCGGGTGATCCAGCGCGCGCTGCAGGATCCGCTGGCCGAGATGATCCTCGCCGGCGACATCAGGGACGGCGACACGGTGCCGGTCACCGCAGGCTCGGAAGGCCTGCTGATCGGCGAGCGGATCGGCGCCTCGAGCCGGCCGCGGCCGGACGATGCGGTCGTCCACTGATGCCTGACACGGGCTCCCGCCAGCGGGGGCCCGACAGGATGCCCTCGCAAGGACGTCTCACAAGACCGACAGGCCCGCCTCACCGGCGGGCCTTTTCATGTGCGCGGCGCCCCGGCGAAAGGACCCCGGCGAGGGCCGCGCTCAGTCCAGCCCGATTGCGTCGCGCACGATGCCGTCGAGCAGCGACTGGATGGTCTGCATCTCGCCCTCTGGGAAGGGCCGGAAGCCGATCGTGGTCACGTCGGGCGTGTCGTGCCGCACGATGACGAAGACGTTGTATGGGCAGAACATCACGTTCATCGGATCCGCCTCCATCACCTCGCGCGACAGCTGTGCCGAGCAGAAGCTGTAGACATCCGCATGATCGAACAGCACCACGTCCGAGCCGACGTCCTGCCGGGTGCGCTCGAGCATCTCCCCGGTGTGGCTGATGTGGTCGACGACCAGCCCGGCCCCGAGGATCGCGTTTTCGAGCCCGAAGATCACGTCATCGAAGCTCTGGTCCGTGTCATAGGTCACTGCCTCCTCCGCAGCGACAGGTGACGCGGCCAAGACCAGCGCCGAAATCAGTTTTTTCATCTCTCTCCTCCCCAATGGTTGCCGTTCCCGGCAACGATTGTCACGATACCGAAGTACTAAGATTCCGCCAGCCATGCAAATCAATGAATATGTGAGGGAAAGTCATGGGCGCCGCAATGTATGCTTTGCAGGTCCTCGCGTTGCTCTTTGTCGCGGTGATCGGCGCGGCCGTGATGCTGACGGCGGCGCTTTATGTCGTCGATTCGACGCAGGCCGGCGATGCCATCCGGCGCAACTACCCGGTGATCGGGCGCTTCCGCGGGCTCTTCACCAAGCTGGGCGAGTTCTTCCGGCAGTACTTCTTCGCCATGGACCGCGAGGAGATGCCGTTCAACCGGGCGCAGCGTGAGTGGGTCTACCATGCCACCAAGGGCAAGGATAACACCGTGGCCTTCGGCTCGACCCGCAACCTCAATATCCCCGGCACGCCGATCTTCGTGAACGCGGTGTTCCCGCCGCTCGACGACCAGTTCGCCACGACCGAGCCCATGGTGATCGGCCCGCACGCGCGGGTGCCCTACGTGGCCAGGTCGATCTTCAACATCTCGGGCATGAGCTACGGTGCGATCTCGCGTCCCGCGGTCGAGGCGCTGAGCCGCGGCGCCGCCAAGGCCGGGATCTGGCTCAACACCGGCGAGGGCGGGCTCTCGCCCTATCACAAGGTGGCCGACTGCGATCTCGTGTTCCAGATCGGCACCGCCAAGTTCGGCCTGCGAGACGAGACCGGCGGGCTCTCGGACGAGAAGCTCCGGAAGGTCGGCACCGATCCGCAGGTGAAGATGTTCGAGCTCAAGCTCGCGCAGGGCGCCAAGCCCGGCAAGGGCGGCATCCTGCCCGGCGAGAAGGTCAACGAGGAGGTCGCGGCGATCCGGGGCCTAAAGGTCGGGCAGGCCGGCATCTCGCCCAACCGCCACCGCGAGATCGACGATTTCGGCGACCTGCTCGACATGATCGGCCACATCCGCGAGGTCTCGGGCAAGCCTGTGGGCTTCAAGACGGTGATCGGCTCGTCCGACGAGTGGGAGAACCTGTTCAAGCTGATCATCGAGCGCGGCCCCGAAAGCGCGCCCGACTTCATCACCATCGACGGCGGCGAGGGCGGCACCGGCGCGGCCCCCATGCCGCTCATCGACCTTGTCGGCATGCCGATCCGCGAGGCGCTGCCCCGGATCGTCGACCTGCGCGACCGCTACGGGCTCAAGGACCGCATCCGCATCATCGCCAGCGGCAAGCTGGTGAACCCGGCCGACGTGGCCTGGGCGATCTGCCTCGGCGCCGACTTCGTCACCTCGGCGCGCGGTTTCATGTTCTCGCTCGGCTGCATCCAGGCGCTCAAGTGCAACCGCAACACCTGTCCCACGGGCATCACCACCCATGACCCGCGCCTGCAGAAGGGGCTGGTGGTCGAGGACAAGTACGTGAAGGTCGCCAACTACGCCAAGAGCATCATCAAGGAGGTCGAGACCATCGCACACTCTGTCGGCGTCTCCGAGCCCCGGCAGATGCGCCGCCGCCATGTGCGCATCGTGCAGGCGGACGGCAGTTCGATCCCGTTCAACAAGATCCGGCCAAGTTACAACCCCGACACCGCAAAGTGAGTCTTTGTTTGTTTGAGCACGCCGGAGCGTCGGCTACCTTCTGCTGCGGGGGACGCAACAGGAGGACGCCATGGCCCTGCGCTGGAAAGGCACACTGAAAGACCGCGACGCGACCGATGAGGCGCTCTGGCTGAACCGCCGCGCGCTGCTGGGCGGGGCCGCGGGGCTCGGGCTCGTGGGCATCGCCGGAGGCGCCCGCGCCGCCGAGGGGGATCTCGAACCCAACAGCTGGGAAGAAATCACCAGCTACAACAACTACTATGAGTTCGGCACCGGCAAGGACGATCCTGCCCGCTATGCCGAACGGCTCACCATCGCGCCCTGGACCGTGCGCATCGGCGGTCTTGTCGACCGCCCCGGGGATTACGCCTTCGAGGATATCCTGTCGAAGATGACGCTCGAGGAACGGCTCTACCGCTTCCGCTGTGTCGAGGCCTGGTCGATGGTCGTGCCCTGGACCGGGTTCGAGCTTGCCGACCTGCTGGAGCTCGCCGGAGTGCAGTCCTCGGCCAAGTATGTCGGTTTCGAGACCGTTCTGAACCGCGACGAGATGCCGGGCACCGCCTACCGCGTGCTCGACTGGCCCTACGTCGAAGGGCTGCGGCTCGATGAGGCGATGCACCCGCTCACGATCATGGCCACGGGCATCTACGGCAAGGACATCCCCAAGCAGAACGGCGCGCCGCTGCGGCTGGTGGTGCCGTGGAAATACGGGTTCAAGTCGATCAAGTCGGTGGTGCGCATCACCCTGACCGACAGCGAGCCGCCGACCTCTTGGAACAAGGCCAACGCCCGCGAGTACGGCTTCTATTCCAACGTGAACCCCGAGGTCAGCCATCCGCGCTGGAGCCAGGCCACAGAGCGGCGCATCGGCGGAGGGCTCTTCGCCGCGCGGCAGGACACGCTGCCGTTCAACGGCTATGGCGACGAGGTGGCCGGGCTCTATGCCGGCATGGACCTGTCGACGTATTTCTGATGATCGCCGACCGGATCAACGCCGCCACCCGGCGCGTCCCCAGCTGGACCCTATATATACTGTCACCGCTGCCGGCGCTCTGGTGGCTCTGGCAAGGGCTGACCGGGGGCCTGGGCGTCGAGCCGATCAAGGCGCTTGAGCATGCCCTGGGTGAATTCGCCCTGCAGCTTTTGGTCGTGGGGCTTTGCCTCACGCCGCTGCGGCGCTTCGCCGGGGTGAATCTGCTGCGCTTCCGTCGTGCCGTGGGGCTGATCGCGTTCTTCTACGTATTGCTGCACCTGCTGGTGTGGCTGGTGCTCGACGTGCAGATCCCTGCGCAGATCTGGGCCGACATCGTGAAGCGCCCGTATATCACCGTGGGGATGGCGGGTTTCGCGCTGCTGATCCCGCTGGCACTGACGTCCAACAATCTCTCGGTGCGCCGGCTTGGAGGTTTCCGCTGGCGCCAGTTGCACCGGCTCACCTATGCGGCGGTCCTTTTGGGGGCGCTGCACTTCGTGATGCTGGCAAAGGGCTTCCAGATCGAGCCGCTGGCCTACCTGATCGCGGTGCTCGGGCTGCTGGCCCTGAGGCTTCCCGCGCTCGAGACGATGTCCCGCCGCCGTCTGCGCGGCTGACGCGGGGCGGGGGGCTGCCTTGGCGGGCGGGAAAAACGAGTCACTTCGCGAGTCGCGACGCCTGACGCGCCGGGATTCTCAGGCCGCCTGTGGGCGCTCTTGGGTATAAGGCTTTGGGTAACGCAAGATGTGGTGGAAGCCGGGGTCGGTCCGGGGATTGCCGGGCCTTGCAGCGGGGCGGCGCCAGGGGGGTGCACAGTTTTCCTTCTGTATTAACCCTATGAAATCCTTTAGCTATTCCGTCTGATGAAAAAAAGATGACGAATAATGGGAAAGGGGGCTTGCGGGTGTCGGGTGTAATCCGTAGATAGCCCCTCACCGG
>NZ_JAATOS010000206.1:0-6947 GCF_011806505.1 Salipiger sp. HF18
ACCGGGCGGATCCTGCATTCCAAGCTGCAGACCATCCGCCATCTCGAGGACATCCTGAACCCGGACGAGGCGATGTCGCGGCTGGTGTTCGAGGCCGCCGACGTGATCATCGGCAAGCTGCCGCAGGTGCTCGACAGCAGCCGGCCCGAAAGCCGCGCCACCGCGCTCTCGCGTCTCAGCATGTACCGGATGTTCAGCTTCGAGCGAAACGCCCTGCGCGAGGCCTACTCGCTGCTGAGGCAGGCGCATGAGCTCGACGGCAACGGCATCTACCTCGCGTGGTCGAGCATGGTGCGGATGATCCAGCTGATGGAGCTGCTCGAGGACGACCGCGAGGCGCTGCGCGAGGAAGCCATCGCGCTGAACTACCGCGCCATGGAGGAAAGCGAGGGCAACGCGCTGGTGCAGGCGTTGATCTCGAAGGTGCGCGGCACCGCGCAGCGCGACGCAGCCGGAGCCTTTGAGCTGGCCGAAACCGCGGTCACCCGCAACCCGGCATCTGCCTTTGCGTGGAAATCGCTGGCCGAGGCCAACATGATGAAAGGCGACGTGAGCGCCGCCTTCGACGCCTCGGCCCGGGCCCGGGCCATCGCCCGCAGCTCGCCGTTCAAGCAATGGTGGGACATGGGGCACTGCATCATCGCCATCGCCGGCGGCCGCCCGCAGGAGGCCATCGAGGCAGGCGAGGCCGCCGCCCGCGCCGCCCCGCTATCGCGACCGGCGCACCGGCACCTGCTCGCGCTTTACGCGCTCGAGAACCAGCTCGACAAGGCCCAGGCCACCGCCGTGAAGCTGGCCAAGATCGAGCCCGGCTTCACCATCGACCGCATCGTCAACGACGAGAACTACCCGGTGCGCACGCTGCGCAACAAGGGGCTGCTCGAGCCGATCCGCGCACTGCTCTGAGCTGCGCGCAAGGGCCGCTCAGGCCGGGCTTCTTTCAGGCCGGGCGTTTCTCGGGCTTGTCGGCGTGGATGGCGCCGGTGGTCAACACCGGCGAGGCGTCGAGGTCGCGGGCGTCGAGCATGGCCGCGACCCGCTCCAGCGACGACAAAAGCTGCGCCTGCTCCCAGTCCTCGAGCCGCTCGAACTCGCGCACGAAGCGCTGTTGCAGCGCATCGGGGGCGCGGTGCAGGGTCTCTCCCCCGCGCTCGCTCAGGACGACGTTGACCTGACGGCGGTCCAGGCTGGACTGGGCCCTGTGCACAAGCCCGTCCTTCACCAGCTTGTCGACAAGCCCGGTAATCGTCGCCTGCGTCACCCCCATCTGGGTCGCCAGCGCCTTGGGCGTCGCCGTGCCACCTCGCGCATGAACGATCTGCATGACACGCAGCTTGGCCGGCGTCACCCCGGCTGCATTGGCCAGGTCACGTTCATAGAGCTCGGTGGCTCGCAATATGCGCCGCAGGGCGATCAAGCTGTCATCCGTTCGATCCATCGGACCAACGCCTCATACGTTCAGGGGTGAAGGGCCTTTGTTTGCATGGAACGGGAAATACTTCAACTGACTAAGCATCTCCCGCGATTTCTTCGTTTCCCTAAGGATAATGCTTTGCGGAACGTTTTCAAGAACGAGAAAATACTGACTACATTACAGCCTATTAACATAAGATCAGCGAGAAAGTGTCGAAAAATACTTTGGCTGTTGAAACTTTACCCCGCTTTGACTAGTTTACCAACCAAAGGAACCGAAAGGGAACGAGACCCGATGCCGAAAGACAGCTTCACGACCCGGAAGGAATCGCTCCTTCTCCGCAAGCCCGAGGCCACCGATGGCGCCGCCATCTGGGAACTGGTGCGCGCGTGCAAGCCGCTCGACGAGAACTCCATGTACTGCAACATCGTGCAGGCCGAGCACTTCCGCGACACCTGCGTGGTGGCGGAGCTCGACGGAGATGTCGTCGGCTGGATCTCGGGTCACCTGATCCCCAACAAGGACGCCTTCTTCGTGTGGCAGGTGGCGGTGAGCCCCAAGGCCCGCGGCCTTGGCCTTGGCAAGAAGATGCTCTCGCATCTGGCCAACCGTGACGAATGCGCGGACGCCGATCACCTCAAGACCACCATCACCGAGGACAACGACGCGTCCTGGGGCCTGTTCCGCAGCTTTGCCCGCGACATCGGCGGCGAGCTCACGGACGAACCCCACTACGAGAAGGAAGTCCACTTCGACGGGCAGCACGACACCGAGCACATGGTGACGATCAGCCTGCCCCGCGACGAGGCCGAGGTGCTGCGCGCCGCCTGAGGCGCGCCACCACCCCCTCTTCGCCGACACCCCGACATCAGAAGACGAAAGGACGTCTCATGACACGCGACATCTACACGCGCCGCGAAAGCGAAGCGCGCTCCTATTGCCGCAGCTTCCCGACCAGCTTCGTGAAGGCCAGCGGCTCGATCCTCACCGACGCAGAGGGCCGCGAGTACATCGACTTTCTCGCCGGCTGCTCGTCGCTGAACTATGGCCACAACGACCCCGACATGAAGGCCGCGCTGATCGAGCACATCAGTGCCGACGGCGTGACCCACGGGCTCGACATGCACACCGACCAGAAGGAAGCCTTCCTGACCGCCTTCGAGGACATCATCCTCGCGCCGCGCGGCATGGACCACAAGGTGATGATGGTCGGCCCGACCGGCACCAACGCCGTCGAGGCCGCCATGAAGCTCGCCCGCAAGGTGACGGGCCGCCACAACATCGTGGCCTTCACCAACGGCTTCCACGGCATGACCATGGGCGCGCTCGCCGCGACCGGCAATTCCGGCAAGCGCGGCGGCGGTGCGATGCCCCTGCAGGGCGTCACCCACCTGCCCTATGACGGTGCCTTCGGCGAAGACACCGACACGCTGAAGCAGATCGAGTGGATGCTCGACAACCCGTCCTCGGGCCTCGACGCCCCCGCCGCCTTCCTCGTGGAGCCGGTTCAGGGCGAAGGCGGTCTGAACGCCGCGTCGAAGGAATGGATGCAAGGCATTGCCAGGCTCGCCAAGAAGCACGGCGCGCTGCTTATCGCCGACGACATCCAGGCGGGCATCGGCCGCACCGGCACGTTCTTCTCGTTCGAGGAGTTCGGCATCGAACCGGACCTCATCCCGCTGGCGAAATCGCTGTCAGGCATGGGCCTGCCGTTCGCCGCCCTGCTGGTGAAGCCGGAGCTCGATATCTGGAAGCCGGCCGAGCACAACGGCACCTTCCGCGGCAACACCCACGCCTTCGTCACCGCCCGCGTGGCGCTGGAGAAATTCTGGAAGGACGATGCCTTCCAGGAGGAGCTCAAGAAGAAGGCCCGCATCGTCGAGATCGGTCTCACCTCGATTGCCGACATGGTCGATGGCGCCCGCCTCAAGGGTCGCGGTCTGATGCGCGGCGTCGACGTGGGCTCGGGCGAGCTTGCCTCCGAGATCTGTGCCGAGGCGTTCAAGCGCGGGCTCATCATCGAGACATCGGGCGCGCATGACGAGGTGGTCAAGGTCCTCGCACCGCTGACCACCACGGAAGAGCAGTTCGCGAAGGGCTTCGAGATCCTGCGCGACGCCACCCGTGCCGCCCTCACCGAAACAAGCAAGATTGCAGCGGAGTAAATCATCATGATCGTTCGCGACTTCAACGACCTCAAGAAAACCGACAAGCACGTGGCCGACGCCCAGTGGACCTCCACCCGGATGCTGCTGGCGCAGGACGGCATGGGCTTCTCGTTCCACATCACCATTCTCGAGGCGGGCTCGGAGCACACGTTCCACTACAAGCACCACTTCGAGAGCGTCTACTGCATGAAGGGCAAGGGCTCGATCACCGACATCGCCACCGGCGAGACGCACGAGATCAAGCCCGGCGTCATGTACGCCCTGAACCTGCACGACAAGCACATCCTGCGCGCCGAGGAAGAGCTGCACATGGCGTGCTGCTTCAACCCTCCGGTCACCGGCAACGAGGTGCACCGCGAGGACGGTTCCTACGCGCCGGCCGAGGAGGTGGCGTAAGCCATGGCAGAACATACGGTTGAAAAGATCGGCGGGACGTCCATGTCCCGCCTCAACGAACTGCGCGACACGCTGCTGATCGGCGGTCGCGAGGGGCCTGAGCTTTATGGCCGTATCTTCGTGGTGTCCGCGTTCGGCGGCATCACCAACCTGCTGCTCGAGCACAAGAAGACCGGCGAACCCGGCGTCTACGGGCAGTTCGCCGAGAGCGACAACTCGCACGGCTGGCACGACGCGCTGAACCGCGTGGCGGACGCGATGATCGACGCCCACAGCTCGGTGCTCGATCACCCCGGCGACATCCAGCAGGCGACCGATTTCGTGCGTACCCGCATCGACGGTGCGCGCAACTGCCTGATCGACCTGGCCCGCGTCTGCTCTTACGGGCACTTCCGGCTGTCCGAGCACATGCTGCAGACCCGCGAGCTGCTCTCCGGTCTCGGCGAGGCGCACTCGGCCTTCGTCACCGTACTGATGCTTCAGCGCGCTGGCGTCGATGCCCGGCTGGTGGATCTCAGCGGTTGGCGCGGCGACGGCGACGTGACGCTCGAGGAACGCATCCTCGGCGCGCTCGAAGGCGTCGACCCGATGTCCGAGATGCCCATCGTGACAGGCTATGCCCAGTGCAAGGAAGGGCTCATGCGCGAGTTCGACCGCGGCTATTCCGAGGTCACCTTCTCGCACATGGCAGCGCTGACGCAGGCGCGCGAGGCGATCATCCACAAGGAGTTCCACCTCTCGTCGGCGGATCCCAACCTCGTGGGTCAGGACGCGGTGCGCAAGCTCGGCCGGACCAACTACGACGTGGCCGACCAGCTGTCGAACCTCGGGATGGAGGCGATCCACCCCAAGGCCGCCAAGACCCTGCGCCAGGCCTGCGTGCCGCTGCGCGTGACCAACGCGTTCGAGCCGAACGATCCGGGCACGCTGATCGACGACCAGCCGGCGGACCACTCCGCGGTCGAGATCGTCACCGGGCTCGACATCATCGCGCTGGAAGTGTTCGAACAGGACATGGTCGGCGTGAAGGGCTACGACGCGGCGATCCTCGACGTGCTGACACGCCATGGCGTGCGCATCGTGTCGAAAGTGTCGAACGCCAACACCATCACCCACTACGTGGATGCGTCGCTGAAGCTGATGCGCCGCGTGGAGAAGGATATCGAGAGGCTCTACCCGTCGGCGCGGATCTCGTCGCGGACGCTGGCCATGGCCTCGGTGGTGGGGCGCGATCTCAACGGGCTGTCCTGCCTGCAGCGTGGCCTCGTGGCCATCGCGGGCGAAGGGCTCGAGGCGATCGGCGCCACCCAGGGACCGCGCAACGTGGACGTCCAGTTCATTCTCGAGCGCGACATCCTGAAGCCGGTCATCAAGGCGCTGCACCGCACCTTCATCGAGGGTGAAGCCGCCCCTGACCTTCGCGAAGCCGCCTGAAGCGCGGCACGCCCAAGACCCGAACTGGCCGCCCCGCATCGCGCGGGGCGGTTTTTTTGTGCCTTGCCCGAAGGCCCAGGGATCGAAGGCGGGATCGGTGGCGGGACCTAACGCGGGATCAGAAATCCCAGTCGTCGTCCTCGGTCGCCACGGCGCGGCCGATCACGTAGGACGAGCCCGAGCCCGAGAAGAAGTCGTGGTTCTCGCTGTCGGGGCTCAGCGCCGCGAGGATCGCCGGGTTGACCTCGCAGGCCTCGGGCGGGAACAGCGCCTCGAAGCCGAGGTTCTGCAGCGCCTTGTTGGCGTTGTAGTGCAGGAAGCTCTTCACTTCTTCGGTCAGGCCAAGATCGTCGTAAAGCTCTTCGGTGTAGTGGCCCTCGATCTCGTAGAGCTCGAACAGCAGGCCGAAGGCGTAGTCCTTGAGCTCCTGCCGGCGCTCTGCCGTCTCGCGCTCCATGGCGCGCTGGAACTTGTAGCCGATGTAGTAGCCGTGCACCGCCTCGTCGCGGATGATCAGACGGATCAGGTCGGCGGTGTTGGTGAGCTTGGCGCGGCTCGACCAGTACATCGGCAGGTAGAAGCCCGAGTAGAACAGGAAGCTCTCGAGGAAGACGCTCGCCACCTTGCGCTTCAGCGGGTCGGCGCCGGGCGCGTAGGTCCCGAGGATGGCGCGGGCCTTGGCCTGCAGGTGCGGGTTCTCGTCCGACCAGCGGAAGGCCTCGTCAACCTCGCGGGTGGAGCACAGCGTCGAGAAGATCGACGAGTAGCTGCGCGCGTGCACCGCTTCCATGAAGGCGATGTTGGTCAGCACCGCCTCTTCGTGCGGGGTCTGGGCGTCGGGCATCATCGCCGGCGCGCCGACCGCGTTCTGGATCGTGTCGAGCAGCGTCAGGCCGGTGAAGACCCGGATGGTGAGCCGCTGCTCCTCGGGGGTCAGCGTCGCCCAGGACGGCACGTCGTTCGACAGCGGCACCTTCTCGGGCAGCCAGAAGTTCACCGTCAGGCGGTTCCAGACCTCGAGATCCTTGTCGTCCTGCAACCGGTTCCAGTTGATCGCCCGCGGCACGGCGGGGGCGTTGATCGTGTCCTTCATCGCGGATCGTCCCTTCTTCGGGCCAGCCGGCCCTCGTTCTTTCCGAGGCGCGCTGCGGCGCCCCTTGCATCCTGTCCGGAAAGGGGCGCGGCCGCCCCTTTCGTCTTTCCTCGGATCGTCGTCATCCCGGCGCCGGCGGCGGCGCGGGCCGCGGTCACAGCGTGCAGGAGACGCAGCCCTCGACCTCGGTGCCTTCCAGCGCGGTCTGGCGCAGGCGCACGTAGTAAATCGTCTTGATCCCCTTCTTCCAGGCGTAGATCTGCGCCCGGTTGATGTCGCGCGTGGTCGCCTCGGCCGGGAAGAACAGCGTCAGGGACAGGCCCTGGTCGACATGCTCGGTCGCCGCGGCGTAGGTGTCGATCAGCGCCTCGGGGCCGATCTCGTAGGCGTCGCGGTAGTACTCGAGGTTCCCGTTCGACATGAACGGCGCCGGGTAATAGAC
>NZ_JAATOS010000207.1:0-6856 GCF_011806505.1 Salipiger sp. HF18
CTCGGCATCGATCGCGTGGTGATCACGCAGGGCAATGCCCATGGCACCGACAACGCCAGCCTGCTCGCCTGCATCGCGCAGATGGGCGGCTGCGCCCGTAATCATCAGCCGGCCGACGCCCTGGGAATCGTCCGCGACGATGTCCTCGGTCAGGTAGGAGCCCGGCCTGCCGTCGCGATAGTTGCCTTCGATGCGGCCAAGCCCCGCCACGTGGCAGATCCGCGTGAGCCGGGTCTACGCCCTCGCGAGCCAGTCCACCGCGCGCGTCCAGACCGCCGGTGCCGGCCATGTGGCAGTGCTCGACGGTCACGTCGGTGATGCCGCCGGACATCACAGAGCCGATCACCACGCCGCCGTGGCAACGCTCCATCAGGCAATGGCGGATGGGCTGCCTGGCGACGATCGCGTGAGCGGCGCGGCGAAACAGGTTTCGGGGAGGCCCTCCCAAGCGCCCGACATCCGGCCATCGTTGTCGCGGGCGGGGAGGGTGGGCCAACCCGCCCGCGACCGCGGCGCCGCAAACACGGCACCGGGGGGCGAGTAGCAGGGTCATGGACCCGCGCATTGCCACCGGGAGGGACAGATAGCGCCCGGCGGGCACCTGCACAGTGCCATTATGCGGCACTGCAGCAATTGCGCCGGCCAATGCGCTGGAGTTCGCCAACGCGGCCCCGGGGGCGTCGCCCTGCATGACGCCGACCTCTCGGATGTCGATGAGCCCGGCGCAGGCGGCCGTGTCGAAGGCGAAGGGCGCGAAGCCCTCCGACTCGAAGACGTAGCGGGGGGGCGGGCGCGAGATCGTGCAGCGGCAGTACGACGCGGTCGGCCGCGCCCTCGGCCATCATCGCGCCGTCACGGCGGAGCTGCCACGGCAGGGTGGCCGAGAGGCTGCAGCGCGCCGGGCTGCGGCAGGCACAGGGCGACCGACCGCGCGGAGCGCGCGGCAAGATGGCGCCTGGACATGGATCGAACCTCTGGTTGCGAAACGGGCATCCCCGGGGCGGGACCGGAGCTGACGGCGGGGTGTCAGCTGTCGAAAGCCTCGAGCACGTTGTTGGTGACGTCGATGATGGCCCCAGCGGCGTCCTCGGCGCCGATCATCTCGTAGAACTACTCCTCTAGCGCGTCCATGAACGCGACGCGCAGCTCCGGGGGCTCTTTGAAGGGCGAGATCGCGGGGCCACTGGCCTGCATGGGGGGCTCATGCGCCCTGACGATCTCGGGCTTGATCAGCCCCGCGTCGATCAGCCGGTCGGCGGCGCACTTTTCGGTGGGCAGGCCGCGAGTGTCTCTGAGCGCGTCGATGCCCGAGGGCTTGGTCAGGGTGCAGTTGACGATCTGCGCCGCGGCCTCAGGCTGCTTGGAGCGCTTCGAGGTGACGCGCAGCATCAAGGGCTTGCGACAGGCGCTGTCGGTGAGCACGGCCTCGAAGCGGATGGGCGGCGTGCTGTCGAGCATCTCGCCATTGTTCAGCGGGTCGGAACACATGAAATAGGTGGTGTGCCATTCGTAGGAGCCGGAGATCTTGCCCTGCGCCCAGTCCTGCTTTTCGGAGAGGTTGACGTTGCCCTCGCCGGCTTCTTCAAGCGTGGTGGTGTTGGCGTCGCCGCGGCGGCAGCAGAGGTCGGGCAAGCCGCCCCAACTATTTCTCACGCTGTTTCAAGCGGGTGGTTGGGTTCAGCCCGCGCGATCACCTGCGCCGCTTCGCGCGTTCACGCGATGTTCAGCTGATGGCGATGGACGAGCCCGAGCGGGAGGCCGCGCTTGCAGGAAGTCGTCCCGACGCGGGGTGAAGCAGTCCAAAAGCCGTCCCGGCGCGAGGCAGATGCAGGCGTGGGTGGCGTTCGAGGGAATCACGAAGCCGTCGCCGGGGACGACTTCGAACGCCCCGCCGTCGAGGTGAAAGCGGAACCGGCCGCTCTCGACGAAGGTGGATTGCACGTGGGGATGGCTGTGCAGGGCGCCTTGCGCGCCTTCTTCGAAGCTGAAGGACACCCCATAAGCCCGGGGGCATCGGCCAGCACCTGTCGGATGACGCCGGCATCGGGCGAGACGGCGGGAAACTGCCGGATGGCATCGGTCATGGGATCTCTCTTTTCGGGATCGGTTGCGCTCAGGGCCTCTCGGCCTTGCCGGCCCGCAGCAGTGCGCGATAGCGCGCCTGGCTGCTCTTGAAATGATGGCGCATGGCGTCGCGCGCAGCCTCCTCGTCGCCGTCGAGGAGGGCGTTCACGATGACCTCGTGCTCGCCCCGAATGACATCGAGGTATTCCTTCGGGGCAGGTTCACTGCTGCTGTCGGACAGAGCCTTCCGGGGGATGAGATTCGAGCCGATCATCGCCAGGAAATCGCCAAACCGCGGGTTGTTGGTGGCTTCGGCGATGGCGAGGTGCGGGGCGAAATCCGCCTCCATCGTAGGCTCGCCGGCGGCGGCGGCACGATCGACATCGCGCAGGCAGCCGATGAGCTTTTCCTCCTGCGCGGGCGAGCGGCGCTGCGCGGGCCAGCGCCGCGGCCTCGGCCGCGACGGCGGTGCGCAGCTCGAGCAGTTCGATCATCGACGAGACTCGCACGAAGTCGATGTTCTGGAAGGGCAGCTCGACCGGGGCGGGCGGCGCGGGCACGAAAACGCCCGCTCCCTGACGCGGCGCCACCAGCCCGTCGGCGCGGAGAGAGGCCACGGCCTCGCGGATCACCGTCCGCTGACGCCGAACTCCTTTGTCATCTGGGCCTCGCTGGGCAGACGGCTGCCGGGCGGATAGGCCCCCGCGGCGATCTGTTCACGCAGCGCATCGCGCACGGTCTCGACCAGTGTGCGGCCCGCCCCGGGACGGTCTGCGCGGCGCGATCTGGCTGGCATGTCCTTGGTTGGTCTGCAAAATCCTCATACAAGCCTGCGGCGTTAAGTATGAGATGTTGCGCCTTGCTTGTCCTAGAGATGCGCAGCCGCAGTCGTCCCTGCGGGCTCGGCCCAAGACGATCCGACGCGCGGGGACCGGCGCCTGAAAAATGAAAAATGTATAACAAGTGTTTATATGTGTCCGACTGAATAGGGTAGCCCCGGTGGCCACCGGGGGGCATGCGGCTCTACAGGCGCCGCCTGAATGGCCGTGCCGGACAGGGAGCCTCGATCCTCGTGGCGTTTTCGTGCCGCTGATGTCCACTCATTGCCCGTTCCTGCAGGACTTGCAGAAAACCATGTAACCGGCTTCCTGGACGCATTTTTTCGGGACCGACGAGCTTGGTCGGGAGATCGTCTCGCGGCTCGTGCACGGCGCGCGGATCGCGCTGACGATCATGTTCCTCGTGACCATCGTGGTGTGGCCCATCGGGCACTTGCTCGGTACCGTTGCGGGCTATTTCGACGGGCGCGTGGACACGTTTCTGATGCGCATCACTGACATCGTCCTGTCCTTCCCCTCGCTGATCCTGTCGCTGGCCTTCCTGGCGGCGCTGGGACCGAGCCTCAACACCGCGATCATCGCCATCTCTCTCACCGCATGGCCGCCGATAGCGCGTCTGGCGCGGGCCGAGACTATGACCTTCCGGCAGGCGGACCACATCGCAGCCTCGCGGCTGCAGTGGGCCTCGCCCGCTCGGATCATCTGGCGCTCCATCGTGCCGATGTGCCTGCCCTCGGTATTGATACGGCTGACGCTGAACATGGCGACGGTGATCCTGACCGCCGCCGGGCGCGGATTTCCCGGCCTCGGGGCGCTGCCGCCGTTGCCGGAATAGGGCACGATGATCGCCACCGGCCGGCGCTACATGATCGATAGCTGGTGACCTTCTCCGGCCTCGGCATCCTCTGCGTAAGCCTAGCTTTCAATTTTCTTGGCGACGGCCCGCGTGAGTTGATCAATGCCGACGGCGCCACCGAGCCCTATGCGCAGGAGTTGATCGCCGCCAGCCTCGAATACGAGCGGGCAGTCTGAGCAGGGCGTTCCTCGCAGCGTGAGCTTCACCCCGCAACACACAGACTAGTCGCCAAAAAGGGTGCGGATGCCGATCGCACCCGCGCCCTTCCGGATCGTCCACGAGCGTATAGTAGAAATACCCTTAATTTCAGGTCGGTGCGAGCCCACCTTCAAGTTCATCGCCGCACATGGTCGCGCCATAGGCCAGCGCCTTGTCGCGGTGGCAGCCGATCAGCTAGTAGCAGGACCTCATGCTTGGGGACCGGATGCGCATGGTCGGCGCGGTCGGAATGGCGTCGTGTCTTGTGCTTGAAGACGCGCGCAGAGACATCGGTGATGATCACGGTCCTGATCCTTCCTCCCGGTGGGCGTCACGCACCGGCCGGCCGTCATGATCTGTATGACAGGATGTCTTGCAAATTCTTGGTGACGGGCAACGGGCAAGCCGACAGCCTCGGCCCGCGATGCTGTCGGCTTGCCCGGTGCTGGCGGGGTTGGGCGGGGAGGGCCGTGGTTTCCGCTATTCCTGAAATCTGTGCAACAGCAGGAGGACAGGTTTCGTGGCGGAGACGACTTCAGCCGGCACGCCGGGGCTCAGCCCGGCGCTGACCCGGGCGGCGGCGATCGCCGACGAACTGCGCGCGGCATCGAGGCAGGGAGCTTTGCGCCCGGAGACCGGCTGCCCAGCGAATTCGAGCTCACGCGGCGCCATTCGGGCCGCCGGACCGTGGTGCGCGAAGCGCGGATCGACCGGGCGCACGAGGAGGTGGCGAAGTGTTTCGACACCGGCGTCTCGACCCATGGGGCGGCTAACACCTTTCACTATATCAACTCGTTAGCCTCATAGAGCATGCGTTTTTCGGTATTCCTTTCACTAATCCGATCTGGGCTGGTTTAGAACATCAAGCTCGAGGCGCGCAGCGGGCCGCCGCGCGCCCATGTGCCTAACCCCGACCTGGTGAAGGACTACGACCTCATCATCGACGCGATCCTGCTCGGAGATTCCGTTGCCGCGCAGCATGCGATGTAGGTTCATCTCGAGGGCAGCCTCGAGCGCTACCGGGACCTTTCCGGGGTACGCGGCGCTAGGCCGGGATAGCGGAGAGGCGTGTGCACGCGGCCGGAAATCTGTGAAGAATGAGGCGCAAATTATTGGAAATTTGTGCCTATTCCCCGACCGGTTCGAACACGGTGCGTCCCGGCTGGCCGCGATAGACCAGCGGCGCCTCGGCAGCGGCATGGGCCGCTGCACGGGCCTGCAGGTCGACGTGGTGCGGGGATTTCACGCAGACCGGATCGGTCGCCGAGGGATCGCCTGCCAGCGCCATCGCCTGACAGCGGCAGCCGCCGAAATCGACGGTCTTGCGCTCGCACGAGGCGCAGGGCTCGGGCATCCAGTCGGTGCCGCGATAGGCGTTGAACGCGTCGCTGTGCTGCCAGATCTCGGCAAGCGGCCGGTCGCCCACTGTGTCGAAGCGCAGGTGCGGGATGCTCTGCGCCGCGTGGCAGGGCAGGACCTGCAGCGCTTGGGATAGTCCGAGTGATAGTCCGCGGGCACGTAATCGATGACCAGCGTGCCCTTCAGTCGCGTGCGGGCCTCGGTCACGATGCGGGTCGCTTCCTCGGCCTGCTCGCGTGTCGGCATCAGCGCGTCGCGGTTCTGCAGCGCCCAGCCATGGAACTGCACGGTCGCGACCTCGATGCGGCGCGCGCCCATCTCCACCGCCATCTCCAGCGCCCGGGGCAGCTGGTGCAGGTTGCGGCGATGCAGCACGGCGTTGAGGGTCAACGGGAAGCCAATCTGCCCGATCCACGCGGCGACCTGCATCTTGCGGTCGTAACCGCCGCGGTAGCCGCCGATTTCGTCGGCCATTTCAGGCGTGGTGCCCTGCAGGCTGAGCTGGATGTGGTCGAGCCCGGCGCGGTCCAGCGCCTCGAGCCGGCGCTCGGTCAGCCCGATGCCGGAGGTGATGAGGTTGGTGTAGAGCCCGGCCTCGCGCGCCGCGGCGACGAGCTCTTCGAGGTCGCGCCTCGTCGCCGGCTCGCCCCCTGAGAGGTGAAGCTGCAGCACGCCGATGTCAGCCGCCTGGACGAAGACGTCCTTCCACGCATCAGTGGATAGCTCGCTATCTTTGAGCGCCATGTCGACGGGGTTCGAGCAATAGGGACAGGAGAGCGGACAGCGATGGGTCAGCTCGGCCAGCATCGCGATGGGCGGACGGGCGACGGTCATCGGCTGATCGCTCCAGGTGCGGCGACGCGGAATGGCGCATTTCCGGTCTTCGGAAAAGCGAGAAGTTCGCCCGACATGTCCTTAGTATTGCTGGATATGACTTCATGAGTAGCATGTCCTGAAGATCGGATCCGAGCCATCACGCAAGCTCCAGGAAACGGCGGTCGCGTAGCGCGCCGAGTAAGCCCGCCGCATCGCCCGCGATGGCCTCGGGCGGGGCGTCATAGGCCTCGGCAAGCTCGGCGGTGATCTCGCCGAAGCTGCGCTGGCCGTCGACTCGGGACAGGATCGCGTGGGCAGTTGCGTCGAGCATCACCGCGCGCTCGGGCGCCAGCAGCCAACTGCCGCGCACCCGGTCGTGGTGCAGCCGCACGCCGCGCGGCAGGCTGGGGATGTCCGAGGGCTGCATCATGCCGCCCGCGCGTCCGCCAGGCCCTCGCCGGGCAGCCATGCGCCGGGGGGCACCCGGGCGGGTTCGACATAGGCGCCCCAGAGCGCGTCGAGCTGTGACCAGAGCACGTCGGTCTTGAAGATCAGCGCCTTGGCGGCGGCGTCCTGCTTTTCCTGCGTGTCGGCGTGGTCGAGCACCCATTTCAGCCCGAAGGCCACGTCCTTGGGCGCCTCGCGCAGCCGGTTGCGGAAGTAGGACAGCGACGAGTCGTCGGCAAAGTCGTAGTTCTTCAGCAGCCCCTCGATGCGGTTGGCG
>NZ_JAATOS010000208.1:0-6827 GCF_011806505.1 Salipiger sp. HF18
CGACCCAGGCGCCAACTGCAGGGACAGCTCGCTCAGAAGCTCGCCGCCGCCATAGCTGTACGCCACGTTGTGCAGTTCGATCACGCCCGTTCCATCCCCGGAAAAACTCGGCCTGTTGTGCATGAGCCGCGCCGCATATGCAATCCGCGCCGCCCCGGGAAAATGGGCTTTTCCCATAGGGGTCGGTAACCTATTGTCGGCAAAGGAACGAGGCGTGAACGGTGCAGTTGATCATGGGGACGAGATGCGGCTGATTTGCCCGAATTGCGGCGCGCAATACGAGGTGCCAACGAACGTCATCCCCGAGGGCGGGCGCGATGTGCAATGCTCGAACTGCGGCCACACCTGGTTCCAGGCCCATCCCGACGACGACGCCGATCTGACGGGCGAGCTTGGCCACGGGCTTCCCGACGACGACTGGCAGGCGGATCTTCCGCCCGAGACCCCCGCCCCGGAGCCCGAGGCGGAGCCGGACCCCGAGACCATCCCCGAGCCTGACCCCGAGGAAGAACCCGAGCCGTTGCCCGTGGCCCCGCGCCCGCGCAAGCCGCGCAGCCTTGATCCCTCCGTGGCCGAGGTGCTGCGTGCCGAAGCCGAGCGCGAGGCCCGCAACCGCGCGGCCGACACGCTCGAGACCCAGCCCGAGCTCGGCCTGCAGGCCCCCGACGAGGACGACGCGGCCCGCCGTGCGCACGCGGCGCGCGAGCGCATGTCGGCGCTCCGGAGCGAGGACACCATGGCCTCGCTGGTCGGCGACGAGAGCACGGCCGCAGCGGCCGCCTCCGCCACCACCGCTGCCAGCACCCGCCGCGAGCTGCTGCCGGACATCGAGGAAATCAACCAGACCCTGCGCGCCACCGAGCGCCGCGGCATGGAGACGCCGCAGGGCCGCGCCGTGCTCGAGGACGAGGAAAAGACCGAGCGCAGCGGCTTTGCCAACGGCTTCCGGCTGGTTCTGGCCATCGTGATCATCGCGATCGCGCTCTACCTGCTGGCGCCCAGGATCGCCGGGATGTTCCCCGGTGCCGAACCCTTCCTGACCGCCTATGTCGCCAAGATCGACGCGCTGCGACTCTGGCTCGACGGCCAGGTGACCGCGATTGTGCAGATGTTCGGGGACGCCCCCGCCGAGTGAGCGCGAGACGGCGGGGCGCTCAGCCCCGCCCCTTCCACGGCACCAGCGCCTTTTCGGCAAGCCGCATCAGGATGTCGATGCCGAAGCCGATGACGCCGATCAGGATGATCCCCATGATCATCATGCCCGCGCCCTTCTCGGCCGCCACCAGTTCGGCGGCCACGACGGTGCCCCAGCACACGCCCATCGCCACCCGCGCGCCGGTGAAGATGTCCGGCAGCGAGTTCGGCACGATGACGTGGCGCATGATCTGCCACTTGCTCGCGCCCAGCGAATAGGCGGCGTGAACCTTCGAGATACTCACGCCCGAGACGCCCGAGCGCGCGGCGATGGCCATGATCCAGAGCGCGGCGAGGAACAGCAGGATGATCTTGCCCAGCTCGCCGATGCCCGCCCAGATGATCACCAGCGGGATCAGCGCCAGCGGCGGCACCGGGCGCATGAACTCGACGATGGGGTCGAACCAGCCGCGGAACCAGTCGCTGAGCCCCATGGCGTAGCCCAGCGGAATGCCGATCAGAGCGCCGAAGAAGAAGCCCGCGATGACCCGGAACAGCGACCAGCCGAGGTGCTCCCAAAGGGTGCTGCCGCGATAGCCCTCGCGGGCGATCTCGCCCAGCCGCGCCATCACCGCCTCGGGCGGCGGCAGCCAGATCGGCTCCATCTGCCAGCCCTTTGCGGGCTCGAAGTTGAGCGTGCCCTTGGGCGACATGCCGACGCGGCCGTACTCGGTGATGACCTCGCCGCCCGGCGCGATGGGCTCGCCGTTGACGGCCACCACGGTGTGTCCCTCGTCGCGGCCGTGCTCGTCGTTCTGGTCCACCCGCACCAGACCCGAGCGCCAGGCGCCCACGGTGGCGGAGTCGTTCCTGGCCCAGCCCTCGCCCGGGTCGACCTCGGGCGCATCCACCTCCTCGCCCACCGGGAAGACCCGGATGGTGACGGTGGCGTCGTCGGGCGCAACGCCCTCCGCCTCGGCCGTGTAGGTGAAGGTGGCGTCGCCCACGAAGGGCCCCGGCGCGTGCAGGAAGCCCGGCACCCAGTTCGACCCGGTGAAGGCGCCCCAGAGCAGGAAGATGGTCAGCACCGAGACGACGCTGGCGATGCGGTTGGGCCGCACCGCGCTTTCGTCGCCGAAGGTGACGGTCTTGCGGGCGGTGAAATCGCCGGTGGTGCGATGCACCAGCAGCTTCACCAGCAGGAAGGAGCCCACGAAGATCGCCGCGTAGATCAGGAAGACGATCATGTCGCGGCCCCCCCGGTCACTTCGGCGCGGCCCATGATCTCTTCCTCCATGTCCCAGATCATCCCGAGGATCTCCTCGCGGGTGCGGGCGAACTCTGGGTGCTTCTTCACCGCGCGCAGGTCCTCGCCCACGCCGATGTCGGCGAAGGGCAGACGGTACTCGCGGTGGATGCGCCCGGGACGCGGCGCCATCACCAGCAGGCGCTCGCCGAGAAGCAGCGCCTCTTCCACCGAGTGGGTGATGAGGATGATGGTCTTGCCGGTCTCCTTCCAGAGCTTCAGCACGAGGCTCTGCATCTTCTCGCGCGTCAGCGCGTCGAGCGCGCCCAGCGGTTCGTCCATGAGGATCACGTCGGGCTCATTGGCAAGGCAGCGGGCCAGTGCCACGCGCTGCTGCATGCCGCCGGACAGCTCGTAGACCGCCTTCTCCTTGAAGTCGCGCAGCCCGACCACCTCGAGCAGGTGGTCGACGTTGGCGCCCCAATCACGCTCGCGCCGCCCGGCCATGCGGGGCCCGAAGCTCACGTTGTCGCGCACGTTCATCCACTCGAAGAGCGCGCCCTGCTGGAACACCATGCCGCGCTCGGCGGCGGGGCCGGTGACGCGGTGGCCGTTCAGCCGGATCTCGCCCGAGGTGGGCGCAAGGAAGCCCGCCACGATGTTGAGAAGCGTGGTCTTGCCGCAGCCCGAGGGGCCCAGCACCGAGAGCAGTTCGCCCGCGCCGAGCTCGAGCGTCACGTCCTTGAGCGCCTGCACCGAGCTGCCGTTGGGCAGGTCGAAGCGCATGGAGATCTGGTCGATGGAAAGTCCGTTCATTCCCGTCCTTCACGATGTCAGGTGCCGGGGCCGCAGGGGGCCGGCAAGGGCGCCCCTGCAAAAATCTCGTGCAAGATTCTGCGCGGGCCGGACGACAGGCCGCCCCGCGCGCCGCATCACATTCCCGAAGCCGCCTCGAGCGGGCCGGTGTTGACCGCGTCGGCGTAGCTGTCGAGCGCCGCGTCGATGGAGCCGGCGGCCACGAAGACATCCGCCACGCCCTTCATGAACTCCTGCGCGCCGCCGCCCAGCCACTTCTCGGTGAGCTGTTCCTCGACGCTCGGGAACACGAAGGTGCCGATGGTCTCTCGGGTGGCCTCGAGATCCATGCCGGCGTCCTTGGCGATGACCGGCAGCATCTTCTCGTGGTTGGCCTCGTCCGCCCACATCTCGTTGGCGTCGCGGGTGACCATCAGGAACTTCGAGACGAGGTCCGAGTTCTCGGCGACCCAGCCCGCCGGGCCTGAGGTCACGTCGAAGACGAGGATGCCCAGCTCTTCCTTCTCGGCGCCGGTCAGCAGCACGTTGCCGTGCTCCTTCATGCGGCGCAGCGAGCCGCCCCAGCCGCAGGCCATGTCGACCGAGCCCTGCGCGATCGCGGCGGCGCCGTCCGGCGGCGCCATGTCGACGATCTCGAGGCTGTCGAGCGGCACGCCGAAGTGGTCCATCTGCTTGAGGAAACCGTAGTGGGCGGCAGTGCCCAGCGGCACGGCGACCTTCTTGCCGGCCAGCTCACTTGCCGAGTCCTTGTCGATCTCGAGCGCTTCGGCCACGACGCAGTTGTCGTTGTCGGCGTAGCTCACCGCCACGTCGAGCACCTGCAGGTCCTGCCCGGCGCTGACGGCCACGACGAAGGGCGGCACGCCCTGGCTCACCGAGAGCTGCACGTCGCCCGAGGCCATCGCCGCCGACATGGCGGTGCCGGTGTCGAAGCTCACCCAGTTGATGTCGACGCCCATGGCCTCGTCGTAGAGGCCCTCGGCCTTGGCGTATTCGAACGGCATCGGCCACTCGAGGAAATAGCCCACGGTGACGGTCTCGGCATGTGCCGCACCGGCGAGCAGCGCAGCGGCTGCGGCGCCAGCCATCAGGCCCTTGAATCTGGTCATATGGAGACTCCCCTGTTCTGTTGCCCGGCTCATCACGGCCGCGCTTTTTTTTCGCGGGCCTGTCCTCCGACCTGGCCCCCCGCACCATTCCCATCGGAAAACCGGCACCCGATCAATGTTTTTCCGGAGAATTCTGCCGGAAAGATCGTCAGGTTGCCCAGTGAACGGGCCGATGCACCGGCCGCGCCGCGGCGCTCGATTTCCATGCGGCGGCGCGGCGATCCCTGCTGCCCCCGGTGGTTGGGGTGTTGCCTAGGCTGACCATGTGTGTGCTAACATTCGCCGCAACACGGCCCGCGCGCCGTTCCCTTGCAGACCGGGAGTCACGAAATGGACGGCACCACCACCCAGAACGATCTCAGCCACGTCGTCGAGGCCGACAAGCGCCACGTCTGGCACCATCTCGTGCAGCACAAGGCCTTCGAAACCTCGGATCCGCGCATCATCGTCGAGGGCAAGGGCATGCGTGTCTGGGACCAGCACGGGCGCGAGCACATCGACGCCGTCTCGGGCGCCGTCTGGACGGTGAACGTGGGCTACGGCCGCAAGAGCATCGTCGACGCCATGTCCGAGCAGCTGATGAAGCTGAACTATTTCGCCGGCGCCGCGGGCTCGGTGCCCGGTGCGCTGTTCGCCGAGAAGCTGATCTCGAAGATGCCGGGCATGAGCCGGGTCTACTACACCAACTCGGGATCCGAGGCGAACGAGAAGGCCTTCAAGATGGTCCGCCAGATCGCCCACAAGCGGTTCGGCGGCAAGAAGCACAAGATCCTCTACCGCGAGCGCGACTACCACGGCTCGACCATCGGGGCGATGTCCTGCGGCGGCCAAGTCGAGCGCAACATTCAGTACGGCCCCTTCGCGCCGGGCTTCGTCGAGGTCCCGCATTGCCTTGAATACCGCGCCCAGTGGGACCTGAGCGGCGAGGCCTACGGCCAGCGTGCCGCCGATGCCATCGAGGAGGTCATCCTGCGCGAGGGCCCCGACACCGTGGGTGCGCTCTGCCTCGAGCCGGTGACCGCCGGTGGTGGCGTCATCGTCCCGCCCCCGGGTTACTGGGAACGCGTGCAGGAGATCTGCCGCAAGTACGACATCCTGCTGCACATCGACGAGGTCGTCTGCGGCGTGGGCCGCACCGGCACGCACTGGTTCGGCTACCAGCATTACGGCATCGAGCCCGACTTCGTGACCATGGCCAAGGGAGTCGCCTCGGGCTACGCCGCCATCGCCTGCTGCGTGACCTCCGAGCGGGTCTTTGACCTCTTCAAGGACGATGCCAGCGATCCGATGAACTACTTCCGCGACATCTCGACCTTCGGCGGCTGCACCGCAGGCCCCGCCGCGGCGCTCGAGAACATGCGCATCATCGAGGACGAGAACCTGCTCGAGAACACCACCAGGATGGGCGACTACATGCTCGACCGGCTGGGCGAGCTCATGGACAAGCACGCCGTCGTCGGCGACGTGCGCGGCAAGGGCCTGTTCCTCGGGGCCGAGCTGGTCAGCGACCGCGACGCCAGGACTCCTGTGACCGAGGCGCAGATCGGCGCCGTGGTGGCGGGCTGTGCCGCCGAGGGCGTCATCATCGGCGCCACCAACCGCTCGGTGCCGGGGCTCAACAACGTGCTCTGCTTCGCGCCCGCGCTGATCGCCACCAAGGACGACATCGACCAGATCGTCGGCGCCGTCGACAAGAGCCTGGCGAAGGTCTTCGCCTGACACGATGAACACGATGGACGAGATGAAGACCAACGATCACGGCCAACCGGTCGGCCAGCCGGTCGGCGGAGACTTCCCGCGCCCCCTGCCCCCGCGCAGCCCCAACGAGGGCCGTTTCGTGCGGCTCGAACCGCTGACCGTGGCCCATGCCGCGGGGCTCTTCGGGGTCTTCGCCGAGGACGCTTGCGGCCGTGGCTGGACCTACCTGCCGCGCGGGCCCTTCACCGACCTCGCCGATGCCGAAGCCTGGGCCGCCACCGCCGAGCAGAGCCGGGACCCGCTCTACTTCGCCATCTGCGCACCCGATGGCACCCCGCTGGGGTTCTGCTCCTACCTGCGGATCGACCCGGCCAACGGCGTGATCGAGGTGGGCTTCATCCACCTGTCCCCGCGCCTGCAGCGCACCGCCGCCGCCACCGAGGCCATGTTCCTGATGATGGCCCGCGCCTTCGACGAGCTCGGCTATCGCCGCTACGAGTGGAAATGCGACGCGCTCAACATGCCGTCGCGCCGCGCCGCCCAGCGGCTCGGGTTCAGCTACGAGGGCACCTTCCGGCAGGCGGTCATCGTCAAGGGCCGCAACCGCGACACCGCATGGTTCTCGATCATCGACGGCGAATGGCCCGCGCTTCGGGCGCGCTTCCAGGCGTGGCTGGATCCGTCCAACTTCGACGCCGACGGCCGGCCGATCCGGCCGCTGTCCGAGGCCTGAGCCCCAGCGCTCCGACGCCGCCCGCCGCGCCTGCCGCAGGCGGGCGCCGAGGCCGGGGATCTCGGCGGGCCGGCGCACGAGGGCCCCGACC
>NZ_JAATOS010000209.1:0-6824 GCF_011806505.1 Salipiger sp. HF18
ACCTCGGCGCGCGTGGCCGCGGGCGCGTCCCAGACCTGCGCTGCCCCGGCAGCGGCGGCAACGGTCGCGGCGGTGGCACGGGTGACCTCGCCCACGATGTCCGTGGGGTCGGCCGGGTTCGCCACCGGCACCGCGGCACCGGCCTCGGCCTCGGCCTCGGCGGCGACCAGCGGGCCCGCCTGCCAGCGCTGCGACCGGAACGGCATGCGCGCCGCGTCGATCGCGGCCAGCGTCGGGCGATGGGTCAGGTCGAATCCCCTAGAGTTCTCGCGCTCGGGCCGGAACAGCGCCGGGCCGCGCGCCAGCGGGCGCCGGTCGCTCGCTTCGAAGGGATCGGTGGCCACCGTCTCGGGCGGCACGCTCTCGTCGACGATCTGGTTCACGAAGGACGAGTTGGCGCCGTTCTCGAGCAGGCGGCGCACGAGATAGGCCAGCAGGTCGCGATGCGCGCCCACGGGCGCGTAGATCCGGCAACGCGTGCCCGCGTCCTTGTGCACGATGCCGTGCAGGGTCTCGCCCATGCCGTGCAGGCGCTGAAACTCGAAGGCGTCGGTGTCGGTCGCCATGTGCAGCACGGCGGCCACGGTGTGGGCGTTGTGCGTGGCGAACTGCGGGTAGATGCGGTCGGTCATGCCCAGCAGCTTGCGGGCGTTGGCGATGTAGGAGACGTCGCTGTGCGGCTTCGAGGTGAAGACCGGGAAGCCGTCGAGCCCCATGACCTGCGCGCGCTTGATCTCGGTGTCCCAGTAGGCGCCCTTGACCAGCCGCACCATGATGCGCCGGTCATGCGCCTCGGCCAGCGCATAGAGCCAGTCGAGCGTTTCGGAGGCGCGCAGCCCGTAGGCCTGCACCACCACGCCGAACCCGTCCCAGCCGCCGAGCGACGGTGCGGCGAAGGCCGCCCCGATGACGTCGAGCGACAGCGACAGGCGGTCGGCCTCCTCGGCGTCGATGTTGAGCCCGATGCCCGCCGCCTTGGCCTCTTCGCAGAGCTGCTGCAGGCGCGGCACCAGCACTTCCATGACGCTGTCCTTCTGCGCCTCCTCGTAGCGCGGGAACAGCGCCGAGAGCTTGACCGAGATACCCGGATTGTCGCGGATGTCGCGCGCCTTGGCGGCCTTGGCGATGGCGGTGATGGCCTTGGAATAGGCGTCGAGGTAGCGCAGCGCGTCGGCCTCGGTGCGGGCAGCCTCGCCCAGCATGTCGTAGCTGTAGGTGTAGCCCCTGGCCTCCATGGCGCTGCCGCGCTTCATCGCCTTCTCGATGGTCTCGCCCAGCACGAACTGCGCGCCCATCTCCTTCATGGCGCGGCCCACGGCGGTGCGGATCACCGGCTCGCCGAGGCGTTTCATGGCGCTGCGCAGGTGGCCGGCGGGCCCTGGACGCGCGGCCGGGTCGAGCACCTTGCCGGTCAGCATCAGCGCCCAGGTCGAGGCGTTGACCAGCGGCGAGGACGAACGGCCCATGTGCCGCCCCCAGTCGGATGGCGCGATCTTGTCCTCGATCAGCGCGTCGATGGTCTCGGCATCCGGCACCCGCAGCAGCGCCTCTGCGAGGCACATCAGCGCGATGCCCTCGTCGGTCGAGAGGCCATACTCGGCGAGGAAGACCTCCATCAGCCCGGGCTTGGTGCTGGCGCGGATGCCGCGCACCAGCTGCGCCGCCCGCGCCGAGATGGCGCTGCGGTCCTCGGGCGACAGCGCGGCCTGCTGGCGCAGGCGCGCAACGGTGGCGTCCTCGTCCGCGTACATGTTCTGATCGATGAGCTGACGAAGGTCGGGGGCGATGTCTCGCGGCATGCAATCTCTCCGGTGATTTTCCCCATCATACAGTGGCGTTCGCAGTCTGTTTGACTTATTACTGCGAAATGACAGACTGAATCGTCTGAAAAACCGAGGAAACGCAATGCAAGCCGAGCACGAAGACTACGACCGCTTCGACCGGGCGATTCTGACCACGCTGGCGGCCGAGGGCCGGGTGTCGATCACCGAGCTTGCGCGCCGGATCGGCCTGTCGAAAAGCCCCACGCAGGCGCGACTGCGCCGGCTCGAGGAGCTGGGCGTCATCCGAGGCTACCGGGCGATCCTCGACCCGATCCGGCTGGGGCTCGACCACGTGGCCTTCGTCGAAGTGCGTATGTTCGACACCCGCGAGAGCTCGCTGGCCGAGTTCAACAACGCCGTCGCCGCCATCCCCGAAATCGAGCAGGTGCACCTGATCGCCGGCAACTTCGACTACCTTCTGAAGGTGCGCACCGCCGACATGCGCGACTACCGGCGGGTGCTGGCCGAGAAGATCTCGACCCTGCCGCATGTCTCGACCACCTCGACCTACGTCGCGATGCAGGCGGTCAAGGAAGACGGCATCGCGCAACCGCCGGGCAGCGCCTGAGCCGCCACTGCGGGCTCCGCCGGCTCTGGTCAACCGCGCGGAATTCCGGCAAGACAGGGACCGGGCCCGCGTGGTGGAATGGTAGACACAGGGGACTTAAAATCCCTAGCCGTATGGCGTGCCGGTTCGAGTCCGGCCGCGGGTACCACTTGGGACGCCCCGTCGGGTGTCCGCTGCCTTCATTGACAGATCTTGCCAGTCCGCGCGTCGCCCTGACGGAGGCTGCGCGGGTTCCCCCACTCCGCCACGCAACGTGGGTCAGGCCGTGACTTCGTCGCCCATGAACATGACCGAAGGGTGGCTGCCGTCGTCCGAGACCAGGCGCCACCGCGGTGCCGCGTTCGCGCGGTCACGCATGCAGACGGCGCTGTCGGTCTGCGAAGATCCCGAGCCCACGACGGAGACCCCGCCGCTGGTCTGCGAGGGCAGCAGGTCGCGCCGGGCGGTCACCGCCGCCCGCCGATCAGGACCCGGACGCCCTCGAAAGGACGCCCGGAACCCTCGCTCAGAGCATGCCCTTGGTCGAGGGGATCGCATCGCCCTTGCGGGGATCGGGTTCCACCGCCTCGCGCAGCGCGCGGGCAACGGCCTTGAAGGCGGCCTCGGCGATGTGGTGCGAGTTGACGCCGTGCAGCTGGTCCACGTGCAGCGTGATACCGCCGTGGGTCGAGAGCGCCTGGAAGAACTCGCGCACCAGCTCGGTGTCGAAGCTGCCGATCTTCTCGGTCGGCAGGTCCACGTTCCAGATCAGGAAGGGCCGCGCCGACAGGTCCAGCGCCGCACGCACCAGCGAGTCGTCCATCGGCAGCAGGCACGCACCGTAGCGGCGGATGCCCCGCTTGTCGCCGAGCGCCTGCACCAGCGCCTGCCCCAGCGCGATGCCGGTGTCCTCGACCGTGTGGTGGTCGTCGATGTGGTAGTCGCCCTTGGCCCGGATCGTCATGTCGATGAGCGAATGCCGCGACAGCTGGTCGAGCATGTGGTCGAAGAACCCCACCCCGGTCTGGTTGTCGTAGCTGCCCGTCCCGTCGAGGTCGATGCTGACCTCGATCTCGGTTTCGGCGGTCTTGCGGGCGATGCTGGCCTTGCGCATGGGCTCACTCCTCGGCTGTGGCGCCGCTTATAGGCAAGGCCGCAGGGGCCGCCAAGCAGGCACCGCGCGTCTCTTGTGCGGGCGTGTCGTCTGTGCCAGCTTGCCGCCCAACAAGGAGACCGCCATGACCACCTGCGTATTCGTCCAGATCCGTTGCAAACCGGGCACCACCTACAAGGTCGCCGAGGACATTGCGCTGCGCGAGATCCACTCCGAGCTTTATTCGACCTCGGGCGAATGGGACCTGCTGGTCAAGCTCTACATCCCCGATGACCGCGACATCGGCCATTACATCAACGAGAACCTCGCCGACGTGGCGGGGATCGAACGGACCCTCACGACGCTGACCTTCAAGGCGTTCTGAGAGGGCTTTTCCGGGCGCTTGCGCCCGGGTGACGCGCCACTGCGGGGAACACGGAAGACGTCCCTTGCGCCCTCCCCGGACCACCCGGATGCACAGCTCGCCCGGGCCGCCTCGTGCGGCGCAAGGCGCGCCCGGATGTGCTGCGGCACGAGACGCGCGCTTGATATCCGCAACCGGCAAATCCCGGGGATGACGCGGTCTTCGCCGTCGAGCGCGAGATACGCGTCGTCGTTGCCGAAGGTGCTGCGGGAGAGGCCCGGTACCAGCCCAAAGCGGAAGTTACCCAGGGGTGATTGGTGGCGAAAAGGTAAGTTCCTTGCGTCAACTCCTGAATCCGAGGCTAAATCGCCACCTGTTCGCTATCGGAGCAAATTCGTGCAAAAAGTTCACTTTAAGACAAACCCCACCAATCAATCAGAAGAGTATGCGCAACTCATTGATGTGATACTTGTCGTTTTGAATCGAGTTTCCGTGGAGCTTACATTTGAGAGCCAGCGAAACCAGTCTCTAAGTGAAGATCAGTTCAGAGTTTCTATTCGCCTGATTCACTCAGCCTGCGTGCTTGGTACAATGTTGCCTGATCTAATCAAGGAACAATCGATAAGGCTACCTCACGCGCTTCCCATAACGAGAATGTTCTACGAGCGATTGCTCTCCGCCGCATATGTATTGTCGGATGGAGGTCCCGCGGCAAAACAAGCAATCCACTATGCTGTCTACAGCGTCTTCAAGAATCAGAAGAAACTATTTTCGGCTGGAGGTTATCAGGAGGTAATTCCCGGTAGATTGAAAATTTCGCGCGAATCCAAGGAAGTTACCGAGGCCCTAGACTACTTCAAGAATGCCAAGAGCATTCGGGAGTTTAATCATGATCGACAAGGGCGCTGCAAGGTCATCGGGAATGTCAGCAAGAGAGCAAAAATACACTTTCAGTCGGTAGAGCAAGCAGGGTATTCTTTGTCATCGGAAATCGTTCATGGAAGTTACCTGTCAACGGTTCTTTACTCCGACCAAGCACGAGACGGTACGCCTGAAAAAGGGCTTCATGAAACAACAACTTGGATCATGATAGCTCTGGTTTTCTCTTCTGAAGCTCTTGGACACCTGCTGCGCAGTCTTTGTCCAAGTTTACCGAGTCCGCCACTTTTGATCGATGCTGGAAAGACTTTTATGAAGTTCGAGGTGCCTGAGGCTGCTGATCTGATCAACCGCGCCTACGGCGAGAGCTGAGTGTGCAAAGTCCGCCTCCGGCGCTCAACTGCCGATCGACGCAATTTGCGCCACCATCGCCCGGGAACACGCGTCCCCCGGTCGCTCCCCGCAGCGCGGCCCACCCAACCGAATTGGACCGGCGAAAACCTCCGCGCAAAACAAAAACCCCGCGCCACGGCGCGGGGTTCTCGTGTCTCTCGGGACGTCGGGCGCGGATCACATGCGCGAGGCGACGTTTTCCCAGTTGACCAGGTTGTCGAGGAAGTTGGCCAGGTAGGCCGGGCGCTTGTTGCGGAAGTCGATGTAGTAGGAGTGCTCCCACACGTCGCAGCCGAGCAGCGCGGTCTGGCCGAAGCAGAGCGGGTTCACGCCGTTCTCGGTCTTGGTGATCTTGAGGCCACCGTCGGTGTCCTTGACCAGCCATGCCCAGCCCGAGCCGAACTGGCCGGCGCCGGCCGCGGAGAAGTCTTCCTTGAACTTCTCGACCGAGCCGAAGCTCTCTTTCAGGGCCGCTTCCAGCTCGGAGGGCATGGCGTTGTCGCCGGCACCCATCATTTCCCAGAACTGGGCGTGGTTCCAGTGCTGGGAGGCGTTGTTGAAGAGCCCCGACTGCGCCACGGCCCCGGCGTCGTAGGTGCCCTTGACGATCTCTTCCAGCGACTTGTCAGCCCACTCGGTGCCGTCGATCAGCTTGTTCAGCGTGGTCACGTAGGCGTTGTGGTGCAGGTCGTGGTGATACTCCAGCGTCTCCTTGGACATGCCCTTGGAGGCGAGAGCGTCGTGGGCGTAGGGAAGATCGGGAAGTTCGAAAGCCATTGGTGCATCCTCTGGTCTTGAGTGAATTCGTAAGCCATTCCTAGACCTGCACAGGGTGAGGTCAAGGAGTGTCATGGTTTAAACGTGCCACTCCGCGCGATGTTCCGCCCCCGCGTCAACTTACGGGGCTGGCCGCGGCGATCACGCCTCGTGGAAGCCGACCTCCCCGCCCTGGGCGGCGGCGGTCGTGAGCACCCGGAAAGCGTAGTCTGCCACCGAGCGGAACACGAAGACCTGCGCCTCTTCCGGGCCGCGGAGCCAGTAGCCCGCCGCCACCTGCGCGAGGCGTGAGCGGCGCACCTCGCCCGGAGCGAAGGCGCCGGGGGCCATGTCGGTCGGCGAGAGCTTGGCAAGCACGTCGCGCAGGTGCGGGCCGGTGACGCGGAACTGGGCGCGCGCGTCCGAGACATCGGTGGCGGCGAAGTGCTGCCCCGCGAGCGCCGCGTTCAGCTGCGCAAGGGTCTCGGACGCCGCCTCGTAGGGCAGCAGGAACAGCAGCTCGTCGCGCGACATCCAGAGCAGCGCCCGGTCGCCGAACTCCGCGGCCCCGAGCGGGTCGGGAAAGCCCGCGCCGGTGATGCCGCAGACCGCGTCGCGGAAGCCGTCGGAGAAATCCCCGCGCAGGGAGATCTGGCCCTGCGGCGGCAGCGCCTCGACCCGCAGAAGCCCCTCGCTCAGTGCGCCCGCCATGGGGGCCGTGGGCTCTGTCTGGGGGGTGATCACGTCAGACATTCTGTTTCTCCCCTTCCGGATCGTAGAACACCGGGCTGACGATGCGCGCGGCGATGGTGGTCAGCTCGTCGCGGGTTTCGTCCTGATCCTCGGCGGTGAACTGCAGCACCTCGCCCATGCGGTCGGGGCCGTGCTTCACCAGCCCCATGGCGATGCCCTTGCGCAGCGTCGGCGAATGGTAGGTCGAGGTCACCCGGCCCTCGGCATTGCGCTGGC
>NZ_JAATOS010000210.1:0-6792 GCF_011806505.1 Salipiger sp. HF18
GACTACATCCGCACCCCCATTGGCCGCTTCGGCGGCGCGCTGGCACCGGTGCGGGCCGACGACCTTGGGGCGATCCCGCTCAGGGCGCTGATGGCGAAGCACGATCTCGACTGGGCGGCGGTGGACGAAGTGATCTTCGGTTGCGCCAACCAGGCGGGCGAGGACAACCGCAACGTCGCGCGCATGTCTTCGCTGCTGGCGGGGCTGCCCGAGACGGTGCCCGGCACCACGATGAACCGGCTCTGCGGGTCGGGCATGGATGCGATCATCACTGCCGCCCGCGCCATCAAGGCGGGCGAGATCGACCTCGCCATCGCCGGTGGCGTCGAGAGCATGTCGCGCGCGCCCTTCGTGATGCCAAAGGCCGAGAGCGCCTTCAGCCGCTCCAGCGAAATCCACGACACCACCATCGGCTGGCGCTTCGTCAATCCGCTGATGAAGGCGCAGTACGGCGTGGACTCCATGCCCGAAACCGCCGAGAACGTGGCCGAGGATTTCAACGTCAGCCGCGAGGATCAGGACGCCTTCGCCCTGCGCTCGCAGCAGAAGGCAGCCGAGGCGCAGGCCAACGGCCGACTCGAGCGCGAGATCACCCCGGTGAGCATCCCGCAGCGCAAGGGCGATCCGGTCGTGGTCGACCGCGACGAGCACCCGCGCGCCACCACCGCCGAGGGGTTGGCCAAGCTCCGAGGTTTCGTGAAGCCCGGCGGCACGATCACTGCGGGAAACGCCTCAGGTGTGAACGACGGGGCGGCGGCGCTGATCCTTGCCTCCGAGGCGGCGGCCAAGGCGCATGGGCTCACCCCCGTTGCCCGCGTGCTGGGCGGGGCCACCGCCGGCGTCGCGCCGCGGATCATGGGCTTCGGCCCGGCGCCCGCGTCGCAGAAGCTGATGGCGCGGCTCGGCCTCGCGGCCAGCGATTTCGCGGTGATCGAGCTCAACGAGGCCTTCGCCTCGCAGGGGCTCGCGACGCTGCGCGAGCTCGGCATTGCCGACGACGACCCGCGGGTGAATGCCAACGGCGGTGCCATCGCGCTTGGCCACCCGCTCGGCATGAGCGGCGCGCGCATCACCGGCTCGGCGATGCTCGACCTCAAGCCGGGTGAGAAGTCGCTCTCGACCATGTGCATCGGCGTGGGGCAGGGCATCGCCATCGCGCTCGAGGCGATCTGACCTTGACGATGGAAGGCCTGCCCGAGGGCGGGCCTTCGCGCAAGACGCTCAGAGCGGGTCGCGTTGGGCGGTGAGCCTGACGATCCGGTCGCGCGCGGCATCGGCAGCCTGTTGCATGGCCGATGCGATCTCGGACACCTTGGGGTCCTCGCTCACCCGTTCCAGCAGCCGCACGCTTGATTCCGCGACGCTGGCGAGGTTGGCAAAGGCGTGCAGCGCATCGCCGAGCGCGGCGTCCTTCGGGTCGTCGCTGGTCAGACCTGCAGCAAGGGGGACCTCGATCTGCCGGCAGAGCATCAGCACCGTGGCGACCGCATGGGCGCGACGCTCCAACGGCAGGATCTCGACTTCCCAGGCGGTGGCCTCTTCCTCGCGGCGGCAGAGGCCGGTAAACGCTGCAGTCTCGCCGGCGAAGGCGCGGGCGAGCGCAAGGTCGGCGCGCTCGCGCTCCGGGCTCTGCCATCGCTCGGCCCAGACCTGCCCGCAGATGTCGGACAGCGCGACCTCGAGCAAGTCGAGCCCGCTCTGGTTCACCGCGAGGATACGGCCCTCGCGGTCGATCACCATGGCACACACACGCGTCCGCGCGGCGATATGGCCAAGCATCGCGACGGTTGTCTCGTCGCTCATCAGGTCACGGCTCAGAATCACGTCAACCACCCCCGCTCAAATCCGCGGGAGGATTTTAGCGCGGAAAATAAATCGATTTAAGAGGTCAAGTGCCGGTCAGTCGCTTTTTTGCTGCAATTTTGCAAAGGCGGTCTTGAATGCCTGCTCGATGGAGGAGGCCGAGAACGGTTTCTGGACGATGGTGCAGGGCGGGTAGGTCTCCATCAGCTCGGCCGCGGCGCCGTAGCCGGTGGCGAGCACGAAGGGCACCCCAGCCGCGTAAAGCGCCTCCGCCACCGGCAGCGACTGCTCGTCGCCGAGGTTGACGTCAAGCAGGGCAAAGTCGACGCGGTTGGTCTCGAGCCACGTGAGCGCGGACGACACCGAGGAATGCGTCTTGACCTCGGAGGCGCCGAGATCCTCGAGCGTCGCCGCCGCATCCATCGCGATGATGAGCGAGTCCTCGACCACCAGCCCGGTGCCGCTCAGCCGCAGGGCGCCATCCCCGACCGCGGCGCCCGGGGCGGGGGCCGCAGGCGCGCTGCCCGGCTGTCGCACAATCTGCGAGATCACCGTGGAGGGCAGGCGGAAATGGGCCTCGACGCCGGTCATCTTGTAGTTGATGTCGGCATCGCCCTTGAGCTCGTGCGGGATCGAGCCCTCGATGATCATGGTGCCGAAGCCGCGGCGCTTCGGCGGCGTGACCGGCGGGCCGCCGCGCTCGATCCAGTCGATGAGCATGCCGCCGCTGCTGTCCTCTCTGAGCTTGACGTGGACCCGGCCGCCGGTGTCGCAGAGCGCGCCGTACTTGATCGAGTTCGTGGCCATCTCGTGCAGCACCAGCGCCATGGTGGTGAAAGCGGTCGAGCCGATCAGCGCGTCGGGGCCCTCGATCAGCACCCGTTCGGTCTTGCCGCTGGCATAGGCGGCGAATTCGCAGGTGATGAGGTCCCGCAGCGAAGCGGGCTCGAACTGCTCGGAGGTGAGCTGGTCATGGGCCCGCGCCAGCGCCTGTATGCGGCCGTCGAGGTTGGCGGTGAAGTCCTCGAGCGTGGTGGCCGAGGATCGCGACTGCGCCAGCAGCCCGCGCATCAGATTGAGGATGTTGCGGACCCGGTGGTTGAGCTCTGAGATCAGCAGTTGCTGCTGCTCCTGCGCGCGCTTGCGCTCCAGGTTGGCGGCGTCGGTGACCTTGAGAAAGACCTCGAGCAGCACCGTGCGCAGCCGGTCGGCGGCGTGCAGCTCCTGCGGCGACCAGGGTGCGCAGCGCCCGGTCACGGTCTCGCGCCAGGCCTCGAAGCTCTTGCGCGGGGTCAGCCGGTGGCCGTTGGGCCCCACGATCGCGGGCTTGGTCGGATCGCCGGCCCAGTTCACCGTCTCCTCGACCTGGCGCCGGGTCAGCACGAGATAGTCGCGCGGCCGCTTCGAGATCGGGATGGCAAGGATGCCGGCGGTGCGGGTGGCGTAGTCGCGGGCGGGCTCCACCAGCTTGCCGAGGCAATCGGTCTGGAACACCGACGAGCCGATCGAGCGGTCGAGGAAGCGCGCCATCGAGCGGAACTCCCCTTCGCTGGGGACCGAGCCGGTGGCGTTGAACTCTTCGTTCTCGAAAAGCACCAGCCCGTCATGGGGGATCACCTGCCGGATGTCCTCGGACACCGCGAGCAGGCTCTCGGCCATGGGACGGCCGTTCGCCATGTGGCCCATGAGCAGGGTCTGCAGGCGGCTGGCCTCGTGCTCGGCACGCTTGCGCTGCCCGTCCTCGAAGCGCGACAGCTCGTAGGAGAACATGTGCGCGAACATCTCGATGGCGGTGCGGCGCTCGTAGTCGATGTAGCGGGGGCTGTGGTGATGGCAGGCAAAGAGCCCCCAGAGATCGCCGTCCTTCATGATCGACACCGACATCGAGGCCTCGACGCCCATGTTGCGCAGGTACTCGATGTGGATGGGCGACACGGCGCGGGTGACCGCCAGCGACAGGTCGATCGGCCGGCCGTCGAGCGACGCGCCGGGGGTGATCGGGGTGCCGGGGTCATTCACGTCGGCGATGAGCCGCAGCAGCGAGCGCTTGTAGAGCGCGCGGGCCTGCACCGGAATGTCCGAGGCGGGGAACATCATGCCGTCGTATTTCGCCATGCCGTCCGAACGGGTCTCGGCCACGACCTTGCCCGAGCCGTCGGGCTGGAACTGGTAGACCATGACGCTGTCGAAGCCCGAGAGCTCCTGCAGCGCGCGCGCGGCGGTGCGGGTCAGGGCGAGCAGGTCGCGGTTGCGGCTGAGCGCGGCGATCTGCGGGTAGACCTCGGCCAGCACGTCGCGGCCGCTCTGCGACATCTTGGGCTCGAACTCGATGACCAGCATGTCGTCGGAGCCATGCACCGAGACGTCGAAGGCGCGCCCGCTGGCACACATGGTGACGTTGAAGAGCCGCAGCACCCCGTCGGGCAGCTCGACCACGCGCAGGTTCCGGCGGATGCGGTCGAAGGCGTCCGACACGATAAGCTCGTGCAGGGGCCGCCCGAGGGCATCGTCCGCCGAAACGCCGAGGATCTCGCCGAGGTTCTCGGAGGCGTGCTGGACGATCCAGTCCGACGACAGCGCGATCAATGCGCCGTAGGACTGTACCTTCCCGAGCTGGTGGATGGGTTCGCGATCGCAGTTGGTAAGGTCGACGGCTTGGCTGGAAACGTGGCGGGGCGTGTCGACAGTCATGGGCGAGGGTCTTTCGTCATCGGGGTTGCGCCAGGGCCGCCCGTTGGAACAGTGCGAAGCCGGTGTTCGTGTCCTTCACGATACGCTCGGCCCTTGAGCTGCCGGTTGCCACATCGTCGAGCATCGCGCAATGGCGTCGCCACAGGTCGGGCGCGGTGCCGGTGAGGAAGTACTGCGGCACCTCCTCGCGCTTGCGGTCGCCGAAGAGCTGGCGGCGCATGGTCTCGGTCCCAAGACGCGAGCCCAGCACGAGGTAGTCGACCGCAAGCGGGTCGAGCGGCTCGGCGGGCTCGATGGCGGCGGGCGTGCGTCCGAGGCCGCGCAGGTCGAAGGCCAGCCGCCCGATGATGTCGGTCAGTACCAGCCCCGAGAGCAGCACGTCGCCCGCGGCACGACTCTGCAGCAGCGCGGTGAGCGCGCTGTGCTGCGTGGCAAGGAACCACGGCAGTTGTCGGTCGGGTGCGCGGAGAAAGCCCTCGAACAATCGTTCGGCGCTGTCATGGTCCGCCCGACTGCAATGTCTGAGGAGGTGTCTGAAGGAGATGGGAGTGTCTACGATGGTCGGGGCGAGGGCCGTCTGGTTTTCCAATGTCTTCTGAGCGCCGTCTGCAAGCATACCTGTTCAGAAGTTGACAACGCGCTAAAGCTGCATCGGTTCCGTCGCGGCACAAATTTTTTCCAGGGGGCCAGCTTTTTTCGCGGCGGGTGTCCCAATACCGGTTGCCGGTCCGGTCCAAGCGGAAAACCTGCCCGGCGGCGCGTCTTCGCCCGGGCCGGTGGCGGGGCGCATCCGCCCACCAGCTCGACGTTGAGCAGGGCGCAGCGGCGATCGTTGCGGACCACGGCGAGGGCCGCGTCGAGCGCCGGGCGCAGCTCGTTCGGGTGCGAGACCCGGCGAGCCCAGGCGTTGCTGGCCTCGGCGACCTTGCAGAACTCCGGCGAGGGGCTCAGCCCGGTCAGCGGCATGGCATTGGCGCGCGAGGCGGCGCCGTCCGGGTAGAGCCCGGTCACAGAGTGCCGCACCGCGCCCCATTCGCCGTTGTTGAGGATCACCACCAGCACCGGCAGCGCCAGCGCCTCGGCGATCTGGTGGCAGGCCACGGGGTTCGAGAACATGTAGCTGCCGTCGCCCATGGTCGCGATGCAGAGCCGGTCGGGCTCGGCCAGCTGCGCGCCGAGCGCTGCCGGGAAGGACCAGCCGAGCCCGCCGGAGTGTGGCTCCTGGAACCACGAGCGGTGGTCGCGGCGGGGCAGCGGCCCCAGCATCGTGCCGAGCTCCGAGAACACCGAGCTTTCCAGGCCGAGCGCGTCCAGCGCCTCGCCGAGGATGCGGCTCACCGAGGGCTTGGTCAGCCGCTCGCCCGCCGGTGCGGTGGTCTCGATGAGTGTCCTTTGCCGCGCGAGGCTCTGCTCGGCGAGGCGGTCGCGGCGGGTGTCCACGAGATGCTGGTCTCGGGGCAGATCCTCCATCGCGGCGATCAGCGCGGGCAGGGTGCGGGCGCTCTCGCCGCAGATCGACAGGTCCGAGCGGAAGTTGCGCACCGGAAAGCGCGAGAACAGCGGGTCGGGGCCGATGTTGACGATCCTGGCATCCGCACGCGGCTGGTGGGCGTCGGGCATCCACGGTGCGAGACAGTCGAGGATCACCACCACGTCGGCCTCGGCCAGCCAAGGGCCCGGGTCGGCGCCGACGTGGCAGGGGTGGTCGGTGGCAATGGCGAGATGCGTCGCCCACCACGAACAGACCCCGATGCCCCAGGCGTCGCACCAGCGCGCGAAGGCGGCGAAGCTCTCGGCATCGCCCGCGCCGCGCTGCGCCACGATGAGGGGCCTCTCGGCCCCGGCCAGCCAGCCCGCCAGTGTGGCGATGGCCTGCGGGTCGGGCGCGGGCTCCACCGCCGCCATCGAGGGCGCGCGGTCGAGCCCATCCGCGGGGACTTCCTCGCAGAGCACCTCGCGCGGGATCGAGAGGTAGACCGGCCCTTTGGGCGTCGAAGTGGCGATGGCGTGGGCGCGGTCGAGCAGCTCGGGGATCTGCTCGGGGAACTTCAGCTCGTAGTCCCACTTGGCGGCCTCGCGCACCAGCGCGGTCTGGTCGCGCATCTCCTGTCCCCAGCCGATGGGAACGGTGCGGGCGCCGAAGCGGCCGGCCTCGGTCACCGGGGTGCGGCCCGACATGAGGATCATCGGGATGTGCTCGCAGGCGGCGTTGATGGCACCGATGGCGCCGTTCGCGAGACCCACGTTGGTGTGCAGCATCACCGCCTGCGCCTTGCCGGTCATCAGGTAGTAGCCATG
>NZ_JAATOS010000020.1:0-30356 GCF_011806505.1 Salipiger sp. HF18
GTCGCGGCGGGCGGCGAGGTCGGCGGGCGGATCCTCGGGGCGCAGGAAGGAGGGGTGGCCGAAGCCGACCTCCTGCCAGGCGTCGTCCCACTCCAGCGCCGCCTCGCGGTAGGCCTCGATGTTCGAGGTCGGGAACAGGTAGACGCCGTCGCAGTTGCGCCGCCGCGCGAAGCCGTTCTGCGGGAAGAAGTCGAGCCCGCCGAGGAAGGAGATCACGCAGGGCCGCCCGGCACTCATGCGGAAGGGGACGGATTTGATCGCGTCGCCGAGCGCGCGGTAGACGCGGCTGGTGATGATGGCGCGCACCGTGTCCGAGCCGGTCAGCGCGCTCAGCTGCTTGGGGCCGAGCGAATAGGCCGGGCCCTCGGGCAGCAGCTGCGCCATCTGGCGGAAGGAGAGCGCGTTCTCGCCGGTGTACCAGACCAGATCGACCGGCGGGGCCTCGGCGCTGTTGCGCAGCACGTCGCGCATGCGCAGGGCGAAGAACAGGGTGGAATCGTCACTGAAGAGGATGACCACGGGCTTGGGGCCGGCGGGCTCGGCCCCGGCCCCGGCGTCCGATGCAGGAAGCGCCTGCGGGGCGGCGCCGGTGCCGAGGCGGGCGCGGATCGGTGCGCCCTCGCTGCCGTCCTCGGCCAGCGGATAGAGCCAGATCTCGGCGCGGTAGCCGGGGCTGTCGTCGCTCATTTGCGCACCCCGCGCTCGAAGGCGGCGAGGATCTCGCGCTGCGTGGCGTTGTGCTTGCGGTGGCTCGGCTTGAGATGCGCGACCTGCATGGATTCGGCCTGCGCCGCGCGTGAGAGCATCAGCACCGGCCAGCCCAGCGGGCCCGAGCGCGAGAGCTTGTAGATGGCCTGCCCGAGCCGGGTCTTCTTCAGTCTGGAGATCATTTTTTGTGTCTTGAACCGGCGGTTTATGCCCGGGGATTTACAGAGTAGACCTTGATTCGTAAACAACGCGGACGGCCGGCGGGCCGGGCCGACCGTGGGCCATGTCCCTCCGGCGGCGTGCCAGTCCCTCTGCCGAGACGGGCCGAGGGCTCCGGAACCGTCGCGCACAGGCAGAGGCCGGCCCGGCGGCCGGCGGCAAGACAGGAAACGGAGCCGTTCGAGTGACGCAATCTGACAGCAATGAGGCCGGGGTCACGGTCTGCGTGATCCTTGCCCGCGGGGGCTCCAAGGGGGTCCCGGGCAAGAACCTGCGCCCGGTGGGGGGCGTGTCGCTGATCGGCCGCGCCGTCCGGGCCGGCTGCCAGGCGCCCTCGGTGACCGCCACCTACGTCTCGACCGACGATGCCGCCATCGCCGCCGAGGCGGCGCTGCACGGCGCCGGGATCATCGACCGCCCGGCCGAGCTTGCCGGCGATACCGCCACCTCGGAATCGGGCTGGCTGCACGCGCTGCAGGTGATCCGCCAGACCCACCCCAGGGTGGCGCGCATGGTGTTCCTGCAATGCACCTCGCCCTTCACCACCGGCGCCGACATCGAGGCCTGCATCGCCGCGATGGACGCCCGGGGCGCCGATTGCGCGCTCTCGGTGATCGAGGACCATTCCTTCCTCTGGGGCTACGACGAGGCCGGCTTCGGGCGCGGCATCAACCACGACGAGACCCAGCAGCGCCAGCGCCGGCAGGACCTGCCGCCGTCGTTCCGCGAGAGCGGCGCGATCTACGTGGTCGACGCCGAGGCCTTCGAGCGCACCGGTCAGCGCTTCTGCGGCACCGTGGCGGTCTGCCCGGTGGACCACCCGCCGCTCGAGATCGACACGCTGCAGGATTTTGCGCTCTGCTCGATGATCGCCCAGGCCGGCGGCCAGCCCGGGATCGACCCGGCGCGGCTCGACCGGGTGCGCGCGGTGGTGATGGATTTCGACGGGGTGCACACCGACAACCTCGTGCTGACCGACCAGAACGGCGTCGAGACCGTGCGCACCTCGCGCGGCGATGGCATGGGCATCGAGATCATGCGCAAGGCCGGCCGTTGGAAGATGATGATCCTCTCCAAGGAGCAGAACCCGGTGGTCCTGGCCCGCGCCAGGAAGCTCAAGCTCGAGGTCTTCCATTCGGTCGAGGACAAGGTCGGCGCGCTCGACGCCTGGCTCGCCGAGCACGGCTTCGGCTGGGACGAGCTGCTCTACGTGGGCAACGACGTGAACGACCTCGGGCCGATCGGCAAGGCCGGGCTCTCGGCCTGCCCGTCGGATGCGCACCCCTCGGTGCTGGGCGTGGCGGACTGGGTGCTGCCGCTGCCGGGCGGGCAGGGCGCGCTGCGCGCCATGAGCGACGCGCTGATGGCGCGGGTCGGCTGAGCCATGAGCTCCCGCCCGGTCATCGTCGCCGGCAACGGAATGTCCCTGACCCGGATTGCCCCGGGCCGGGTGCTCGAGACCGACTTCATCATCCGCACCAACAACTTCTTCTTCGAGACCCACTACTACCTCGGGCGCCGGGTGGACCTGGCCATGATGGGCGGCGACCCGCGCGTCGCGCCCTTCATGTTCGAGACGCTCTGGCAGTGCCGCAAGGATTACGACCTGCAAGGCTGGTCGAGCTTCAACCCCAAGGTCGTGCCCGCCGGGAACCGCCGGTTTTCGACCCTGTTCCAGCCCATGCGCTACCGCGACGCCCATGTGGAGCGCGCCGTCGAGGCGCTTTGCGCGAAATACGGCAAGGTGCCGATGACCGGCACCTACGCGCTGCTCATGGCCCATGGCATGGGCGCCGAGCAGGTCATCCTTGCCGGGGTCGATCTCTATGACGGCGGGCGGCGCTACCCGTTCGAGCCGGGGCGGCACTACCGCGACCTGATGGGGGCGGACGTGAACGCCCGCGGCGCCGATGCCCGGCTGCACGACACCGCGCTCGACCGCGAGGTGCTCGAGATGCTGCTGGCGCGCGGCGACATGGCGGTGATGCGCTCGGTCGAGACCGGGGTGCTGGAATCGCAGCTGCCGCTCGCGCCGCAGCGCGAGGGGCCGGCGCTGCGCCCGGTGCCGCGGCCGACGGCGCCCACCGACTGGGCGCCGCGCAGCGGGGCCTACCCCATTCGCCTGTTGAAAGTCCTGCGCCGGGGCAGCAGCCTGCGGCGGAAGCTGTTCCAGAGGAAGATCCCCGAATGACCGAGACCGCACAGACCGCCGCCCGGCTCGAGGCCTGGCTGACCGAGGCGGCGCTGCCGCTCTGGACCGGAACCGGTGTCGATGCCGCCACCGGCACCGTGTGGGAGGCGCTGGACCACGACGGCCGGCCGCTCGGGGACATGCAGCGCCGGCTGCGGGTGCAGGTGCGCCAGGCCTATTGCTTCGTGATGTCCGACGACCCCGCGCACCGGGAGCTCGCGCTGCGGCTCTTCCGCTTCGCGATGGACCATGGATTCGACCCTGTCACGGGGCATCTTGCCGCCCGGCTGGCGCCCGACACCTCGATCGTGACGGTGCTGCACGATCTCTACGACATGGCCTTCATGCTGCTCGCCGCCGCGGCGCTGACCGAGGCGGGCTTCGACGTGGGCGCCGATCTCGCCCGGCTCGAGGCCGAGCTTGCCAAGCTCAAGGCGCCGCGCGGCTGGTACGAGAACGCAGGGCACAGCCTGCCGCGCCGGCAGAACCCGCACATGCACCTCTTCGAGGCGATGACCGCGCTCTACAAGGCCACCGGCGAGGCGCGCTTCCGCGCCATGGCCGAGGAATGTCTCGGGCTCTTCACCGGGATCTTCCTGACCCCCGACGGCCGCGTGCTCGAGTTCTTCGACGCGGACTGGACCCCGGTCGCCGAGGCCGAGCAGGCGATCGAGCCGGGCCACATGGCCGAGTGGGTGTTCCTCGTCGACCAGTTCGAGCAGGTGGCGGGGGTCGATACCGGCCTGCCGCTGGCCACGATCTTCGCCGCGGCGCTCGACCGGCGCGACCCGTCTGGGCTGCTGCCGGACGTCTCCGACCCGCACTGCGGCACCCGCCGGACCTGGCCGCAGACCGAGTTCCTGAAGGCGGCGCTGGTGCTGCGCCGCCGTGGCGGGACGCTGCCCGAAGGCGCCGATCCCGAGACGGTGCTGGAGCTGATGTGGGCGCAGTATCTCGACACGCCGGTGGCGGGGGGCTGGTACGACCGCCGCGCCGCCGACGGGGCGCTGCTGTCCGACAACATGCCGGCCTCGACCTTCTACCACATCTTCGTGGCCTTCAGGCTCTACATCGGCCTGCACGGGGCGCCGGAGGCCTGACGGGGCAGGGGGCGGCCCCGCCGCCCCCCGAGCCACCCGACCCGGGCCCTGCGCCATGCCGCACCGGGTCATCCCGGGTCAGGCGAAGGTGAAGATGTTGTCGGCCAGCACCGAAAGCTCGGTCAGGTTCGAGAACAGGATGCTGTCGCCCCCGCCGAAATCGAGCAGGACCACCCCGGCCGCGTCGCTGCCGTAGGCCGAGAGGATCGCGTCCGCGTCCGTCAGCCCGCCGGTCAGTGCGGTGGAGAGCTGCAGCGCATCGCCGCGCTCGTCGAAATCCGAGATCTCGTCGTTGTCGTGGCCGACGTCGAAGACGAAGCTATCGTAATTGGTGCCGCCGCGCAGCAGGTCGTTGCCGGCGCCGCCGAACAGCCAGTCCTTCCCCTCCATCCCCAGCAGCGTGTCGTTGCCATCACCGCCGCGCAGGGTGTCGTAGCCGCTGCCGCCGTAGAGCTCGTCATTGCCGGCGTCGCCCCAGAGCTGGTCCTCGCCGAAGTTGCCGTAGAGCGTGTCGTTGCCGTCGCCGCCTTGCAGCCGGTCCAGCGCCGAGCCGCCCGAGAGGTAGTCGTTGCCGGCGTCGCCGTACATGACGTCGTCGCCTTCGCTGCCCCACATGGAATCGTTGTCGCCGCCGCCGTGCAGCAGGTCGACGCCGCTGCGGCCGTAGATCATGTCGCTGCCGGCGCCGCCGTCGACGAAATCCGCGCCGTCGCCGGAGCTGATGAAATCGTCGCCGTCGCCGCCGTAGATCGTGTCGAAGGCGGTGTTGCCGTAGAGGCTGTCGTCGCCGGCGTCGCCGTAGATGGTGTCCGAGCCGGTGCCGCCGGCGATCAGGTCGTTGTCGAGCCCGCCGTAGATCAGGTCGGTCGAGCTGTCGCCGTAGAGCGTGTCGTCGCCGCCGCTGCCGTCGATGGTGTCGGCTCCGGTGCCGCCGCGGATCAGGTCGTCGCCGCTGCCGCCGGTCAGCAGGTCGTGCCCGGCGTCGCCGTCGATGCTGTCGGCGCCGCCCTCGCCGTCGATGGTGTCGTTGCCGTCGCCGCCGCGGATCAGGTCGTCGTGGCCGCCGCCGAGCAGGGTGTTGTCGAGCGCGTTGCCCTGCAGCGTGTCGTCGCCGCTGCCGCCGACCGCCTCCTCGATCCCGGCGCCATGGGCGATGGAGACGTTGCCGCGGTAGCCGCCGATGTCCGAGAATTCGCCCTCGACCAGGGTGATGAACTGGTTGCCGCCGAAGCCCGACACGTCGAGCCTGTCACGGCCGCCGCCGTCCCAGATCGACAGGAACGGGTCGCTGTTCTGCGAGAAGTCGTAGGCGCCGCCCAGGGTGCTGTTGAAGCCGTAGACGGAATCGCCGGCGTGGTAGCCGTAGTTCACCCCGTAGAGCTGCTGCAGAGCCTGGATGTCGTGCAGCAGCAGGGTGTCGGGGTAGCCGCCGATGGACGAGGTGGTGTTGCTCTCGTCGAAGTAGCTCATCACCGAGTACTGGTAGGAATCCTCGAGATAGGCGGCCTGGTCGCCATAGGTGATGACGCCGCCGGCGGTGGCGTTGTAGTCGCCCGGGTGCGACAGGCCGACCGCGTGGCCGAGCTCGTGCAGGAGCACGAAATGGTCGAAGGAGCCCACCGGCAGCGAATCCGCCGAGACCGAGGCGTTGTTGATCCAGACGTCGCCCGCGGGCGAGCCCGAGGAGGTGGGGCCGGGGAAATAGGCATAGGCGCCGGCGCCGTCGTATTCCGAGCTGTAGGCGCCGAAGAGGATGGTGGCGTTGTTGGTGGTGCCGCCGGGGGTCACCTGGCGGAGGTCGAGCCCGCTGACGCCGGAATAGAGCGCGATGGCCTCGGCCGCGGCGGCCGCCTGGGCGGTGCTCAGCGTGGCGAAGCCCGCGGCGTTGCCGGCGGCGTCCTGCGGCTGGCCGCTGGCGCGGATGCCCCAGGTGACGGTGACGCCCTGGCCCGCGGTCGAGGTCCAGGCGAGATCGTCGCGCAGCAGGGCGCCGGCGGCCATGGCGGTGTCGTAGCTCGGGGTGGTGCCCGCGCTGACCGAGAGGCCGTAGGCGCCGGTGCCGCTGCCGCCATAGGCACCGGCCACGATGTAGTAGGTGCCGCTGGCGCCGGTGGTGTAGGTGAAGGCGCTGTCGCTGCCGGGGCCGCTGTCGTCGTCGCGGGCGACCCGCGTGCCGCTGCTGTCGTAGAGCGCGAGCAGGCTGTCGTTCAGCCCGTCCCCGAGCGCGCCGATGCCGCCCATGGCGAAGCTGTAGGTGCGCCCGGCCTCGAGCGTGACGGCGACCCAGTCCTCGTCGCCCCGGGCGCCGATGGTGCCGTGGAAATGGTCGCCCACGGCGATGCTGGAGTCGGTGGAGGCGCGGGCGGCGGCGTCGGAGGTTTCGGTGACGGTGGACATGGGGCCTGTTGCTTCTGGGTCTGGGTGGTCTGAATGGGTCGGGTGGTCCGGTCTGCGCGGGCCGCGGCGGGCCGGGATGGGAAGAGGCGGCGCGGGGCCGCCCGTTCCCGTGGGTGTCGTCCGGGCCCGTGCCAGTGCGGATCACCGGTGGGCCGTGCCGCAGGGGCCGCGCCGTCCGGGGCGGATGGGGAACCGAAAGGGCGGGGTTTTGTCCGTACGGCGCCCGTACTGTGGTCGCCGCGCGCCGGTGCTGCCCCGTATCGCCTCCGGACAGCGCCCCGCGGGCGCCGCCTTCCTATACGCAAAGCCTTTACACAGGCTTAGTGCCCGGGCGGAATACCCGCTTCCCGCAGGTCATGGCAAGCGTGCCGACGCGTCGCATGCAACGCGTCGGGCAGGCTGTATCCGCAGGGCCGCAGGGGCGCCGCAGGCGGTCTCGTCAGTCAGCTCCAAACAAATCGCGGGTGAAGACCTTGTCCGAGACGTCGGTGATCTCGTCGGTCAGGCGGTTGGCGACGATGAGATCGGCCTCGGCCTTGAAGGCCTCGAGATCGTTCACGACGCGGCTGTTGAAGAAGTCGGGCTCCTGCAGCACCGGCTCGTAGACGATGACCTCGATGCCCTTGGCCTTGAGCCGCTTCATGATCCCCTGGATCGAGCTCTGGCGGAAGTTGTCCGAGCCCGCCTTCATCACCAGCCGGTAGATGCCCACCACCTTGGGCCCGCGCATCAGGATCTGGTCCGACAGGAAGTCCTTCCGCGTGCGGTTGGCGTCGACGATGGCGCGGATCAGGTTCTGCGGCACGTGGCTGTAGTTGGCCAGGAGCTGCTTGGTGTCCTTGGGCAGGCAGTAGCCGCCGTAGCCGAAGGAGGGGTTGTTGTAATGCCCGCCGATGCGCGGATCGAGGCTGATGCCGTCGATGATCTGGCGGCTGTCCATGCCCCCCGCCAGCGCGTAGCTGTCGAGCTCGTTGAAGAAGGCCACCCGCATGGCGAGGTAGGTGTTGGCGAAGAGCTTGATCGCCTCGGCCTCGTCGGGGTCGGTGAAGAGAACCTCGACCTCCTTGGTGACGGCGCCCTCGAGCAGCAGGTCGGCAAAGACCCTGGCGCGCTCCGAGCGCTCGCCCACGATGATGCGCGAGGGGTGGAGGTTGTCGTAGAGCGCCCGGCCCTCGCGGAGGAATTCCGGCGAGAAGATCACCTGGTCGGTCTCCAGCTCGCGGCGGACGCTGCGCACGTAGCCCACGGGGATGGTCGACTTGATGACGATGGTGGCGCGGGGATTGACCGCGATCACCTGGCGGATCACCGCCTCGACGCTGGAGGTGTCGAAGTAGTTCGACCTGGTGTCGTAGTTGGTGGGGGTGGCGACGATGACGTAGTCGGCGTCGACATAGGCCTTCTCGGGATCGGTGGTGGCCGTGAGGTCGAGCGTGCGGTTGGCGAGGTAGTCCTCGATCTCGGCATCGACGATCGGGCTCTTGCGGTCATTGACCAGCGCGACCCGCTCCTCCGACACGTCCAGCGCCGTGACCGGGTGGTTCTGCGCCAAGAGAACGGCGTTCGAGAGCCCCACGTAGCCCAGGCCTGCGACTGCGATCTTCATGTCCAAATCCCTTTTGGAAACAGGTTGTCTTCGATGTCCGGCACAGCATTGCCTGTGGCTGGCCGTGACGTCCGGAACGGCAGATCCGGTTTAACCGCCGAGGATGCCGACCTCAATCGGCGAAGACCCCTCGCCGGTCCTCCCGGCAGAAAGCGGAGCATTTCAGCTCCGCGCATAGGCATCCTCGTAGCGCACGATGTCGTCCTCGATCAGCGCCATCGGCACCTTGCCGGGGTTGTGCAGCCGGTGCACGCAGCCGAGCGGCAGGTAGATCGACTGGTTCTCGGTCAGCAGGCTGACCTCGTCGTCCCGGGTCACCCGCGCGGTGCCCTGCACCACGACCCAGTGTTCGGAGCGGTGGACGTGCGACTGCAGCGACAGCGAGGCGCCGGGGTGCACGACGATCCGCTTCACCTGGAAGCGGCTGCCGGTCACCAGCGTCTCGACCCAGCCCCAGGGCCGGTGGTCCTTGGGGAAGGACGTGGCCTGCGCCGCGCCCTTCGCCTTCAGCGCGTCAACGGCCTTCTTCACGTCCTGCGCCCGGCTCAGGTCGGCCACCAGCACCGCGTCGTTCATCGCGATGGCCATGACGTTCTTCAGGCCGATGCCCACCACCTCGAGCCGCTCGCTGTCCGAGCGCAGCAGCGTGTCCTCGCAGTCGATGGCGGTGGCGCCCCCCGAGGTCACCACGCCGGCCGCGTCCGGGCCGCTGTCGCGCCAGACCGCGTCCCAGCCGCCGAGGTCGGACCACGCGGCGGTAAAGGGCACCACCGACAGGTTCGGCGCGCGCTCCATCACCGCGTAATCGATCGAGATGTCCTCGGCGCCGCTCCACGGCCCCGGCGCGAGGCGCAGGAAGCCGAGATCGGGAAGGGCGTCGGCGAGCGCGGCCTGCACCGGGGCAAGCAGCGACGGGCTGTGCGCTTCGAAGGCGGCAATGATGTCGCGGGCCCGGAACAGGAAGATGCCGGCGTTCCACATGTAGGTCCCGGCGGCGAGCATCTCCTCGGCGCGGGCGGCATCGGGCTTCTCGACGAAACGCGAGAGCTTCACCGGCAAGCCGGAGCCGGAGGGCTTCGCCGACAGCTCGAGATAGCCGTAGCCGGTCTCGGGGCGGTCGGGGGCGATGCCGAAGGTCACGAGATCGCCGTCCTCGACCGCGGCGAGGCCCTGGGCCACGGCGGCATGGAAGGCCTCCGCATCGGGCACCACGTGATCCGACGGCGCCACCAGCATCACCGCGTCCGGATCGCTTGCCGCGACATGCAGGGCAGCGGCGAGGATCGCGGGGGCGGTGTTGCGGCCCTCGGGCTCGATCAGGATGGCACCGGGGTCGAGTCCGATCCCCATCAGCTGCTCGGTCACGATGAAGCGGAAGTCGGAATTGGTCAGCACCAGCGGCGGCTGGAAGGCGAGCGCGTCGCCGGTGCCCGACAGCCGCTTCGCCGAGGCCTGGAACAGGGTCTCTTCGCCCATCAGCGGCACGAACTGCTTGGGGTAGGATTTGCGGGACAGCGGCCAGAGCCGCGTGCCGGAGCCGCCGCACAGGAGGACGGGCGTAATGCTTTTGGGAGTCATCGTGATGCTCTTGGTTCGGAGATCCGTTTTCGGAACCGTTAACAGGGCGGAGGGGAGTGGCAACCGCGGGCGCGCCCGTGCTCTCTCTAAAGTTGCGTCTGCGGCACATGTGCGGCAGAAACACGCAACGGCTCCGGCCCCTCGTGGCGGATGTGACGTCACCGGGGACAGATCCGGTGACGGACGGGATCAGAGCCGCGTACGCAGCTTCCCGAGATGGCTGGCGAGCAGGTCCTCGGCGCGGGCGGGGCTCGCCGCCTCTGTGTAGCAGCGGAATTCCGGCGCATTGCCCGAGGGGCGCAGGTGGATGACGTCGCCGCCGGCGAAGCGCAGCCGCAGCCCGTCGGTGCGGTCGATCTCCGTCTCCGCGCCCAGCCCGTCGAAGAAGGCCGCCCGGGCCGCGGCGTCGCCGTCGAGCTCGGCGAGGAAGGCCCGCGCGGTCTCGGGCTCGACCCCGGTCAGCCGGTCGGCGGCGGTGAAGCGCGGCGGCAGGGCGGCGACCAGTGCCGCGAGGTCCTTGCCCCCGGCGCGGGCCAGCGCCAGCGGCGCGAGGATCGGCAACAGGCAATCGCGCGTCATCAGCGGCGCCAGCGGGCCCGCGGGAGCCTCGGCGGTGAAGCCCAGCAGGAAGCCGCCGTTGGCCTCGTAGCCCACCACCCTGGCGGCGGGGTCGTCGGCCAGCACCGCCTCCATCGCGGCGATCACGAAGGGCGAGCCGATGCGGGTGCGGTGCAGCGTCCCGAACTCGGGCATCTCGCCGATCATGGTGTTGGACGAGACCGGTGTGCAGATCACCTGCGCCCCGAGCGCCCGCGCGGTGAGCGCGCCCAGCACGTCGCCGGGCACGATGCGGCCCGTGGCGTCGGCGACCATCGGCCGGTCGGCGTCGCCGTCGGTCGAGATCAGCGCGTCGAGGTTATGGTCGGCGCACCAGCCCGCGAGCTGGTCGCGGGTTTCGGGGTCCACCGCCTCGGTGTCGACGGGGATGAAGGTCTCCGATCGTGCCAGCGGCACCGCCTCGGCACCGAGGGCGGTGACCACCTCGACCATGGCGTCGCGGGCCACCGAGCTGTGCTGGTAGACGCCGATGCGGAGCCCTTCCAGCGCCCCGGGCCCGAAGGCTCTGGCATAGCGCGCCACGTAGTCCTGCGCCGGAACAGAGCCTGTTTCCTGCCGGGCCCCGGCCTGCCCCGCATCGGGGGCGGGGCTGTCGAGCGCCGCGAGGATCGCCGTCTCGTCGGCCTTCGAGATCTCGCCCCCGGGCAGGTAGAACTTCAGCCCGTTGCGGTCGGCGGGGATGTGGCTGCCGGTGACCATCACCGCTGCATGGCCCGACCCCATCGCCGCCAGCGCCAGCGCCGGTGTCGGCAGCACGCCGTCGTCGATGGCGGTCAGCCCCGCGCCGGTGATGGCGCTCATCACCGCCTCGGCGATGGCCGGGGATGAGGGCCGCAGGTCCTGTCCCACATGCACCGCGCCGCCATTGGGGCAGGCGGCGAGAAAGGCTCGGATATGGGCGGAAACGAGGTCGGGGGTCAGCTCGGTCACGAGACCGCGCAGCCCGCTGGTGCCGAATTTGGGGGCCATTCCGGGGCAGACTCCTTGTGTTTGGTCATGGGGCCGGGCGGGGCTCCAGCGTCGTGGCGAGGCTAGGCGGGCGGCGCCGCAAGGTCCAGCCGCCGCGCCCTTTATTCGGGTGGTGGTGGCGTGGCGTGGTCGTTCAGGTGGCATGCGCCCTTCCGCAGCCGGAGGGGCGAGGCGGGGCATGGTCATGTCCCTATCGGCGGATTTCGAAGAAGCGATGACGGTTCCGGAGTTTTTCGCGCCGGGCGGCGGGCAGGGGCAGACGTGACGTCCGAGGAGCCAATCCTTGGGCGTTTGTGGGATTATGGTCACGATGGCGGAATAGAAATGCTCTTCGCCTGTCGCTCGACATTTGAACTTCTTCGCCGCAGCCGCGAGAATGGCGGGAAGACTACAAGAATGGGGCGACCCGGGGTTCCCGGCAGGTATTGAGCAGGTTCAATCCCGCAGGGCCGGGAACGCGCCGAATGGCGGAGTTCCGGAATGCCGATTCCGAGAGGCGGGTTGCGAGCGGCCCTGAAGACGACGGTTGCGAGGCGGCTGTCCGCAGGTCTTTGCCTGCTGGCGATCAGCGCGCAGCCCGCGGTGCCGCAGGAAGATCCCTGGGCCCGGCCGGTGCTCGGTTTCATGGGCGTTCCCGGGATCCTCGACATGCCGACGGCGCATCCGATGGGGGATGCCGACCTGAGCTTGTCGCTGGGGGTGCTCGAGCAGACCCGTCGAGGGACGCTGCACTTCCAGATCACGCCGCGGCTGTCCGGGGTGTTCCGCTATGTGAACCTTCAGGATTTCCGGAACTACGACGACTATTACGACCGCAGCTTCGACCTTATGTATCTGCTGGCGGAAGAAGGGCGATACATGCCTGCGGTCACCGTGGGTCTGCAGGATTTCGGCGGGACCGGGATCTACGCGGGGGAATACGTGGTGGCGACGAAGACCTTCGGTCGTCTGCGGGCCACGGGCGGCATCGGCTGGGGGCGTTACGGGAGCCACAACGGGTTCACCAACCCGCTGGGCATCTTCTCCGACAGCCTCGAGACGCGCCCGCGCAGCGAGGGGGAGGGCATCGGCCAGACCGGCAAGCTGGATACCGAGCACTGGTTCCGTGGCGATGCAGCGCTCTTCGGTGGTCTGCAATACGCTGCCACCGATCGCCTGATGCTTTCGGCGGAATATTCCTCGGATGCCTACGAGATCGAGACCCAGGCGATGGGGTTCGAGCGCGAATCGTCCTTCAACTTCGGCGCCAGCTACCGGTTGAAGGATAATTTCGACGTCACGGCCGCGTGGCTGTATGGCACGACCTTCGCGGTGAACCTGACCTACACCTTCAATCCCAAGACCCCGAACGACTACCCCGGCGGGCTCGACCAGGCGCCGCGGGCGGTGCAGGTGCGGGCGCCGGGAAGCGCCGCCGATCTGGGCTGGACGCAGCAGGCCGGCGCCACGCGGATCCTGCGCGGGGACATGCAGAGCTTCCTCGCCGCCGACGGCATGGTGCTCGAGTCCTTTACCGTCGACGCCCGCACCGCGCGCACCTCGGTGCGCACCGGCACGCAGGTCTACCCGGCGCAGGCGGTGGGCCGCACCGCCCGCATCATGACCCAGCTCATGCCGGCCTCGGTCGAGCGCTTCGAGATCACCCTCGTCACCCCCGGCGGCATGCCGGTCTCGACGGTGACGGTGAACCGCAGCGACCTCGAGGAGCTCGAGCACGCCCCCGACGGCTCGTGGCAGAGCTTCGCCCGGGCGCGGATCGAGGATTCCGGGCCGAGGGCCGCCACCGGCATCCCCGAGGGCGCCTTCCCGCGATACGACTGGAGCTTCGGCCCCTATCTGAGCGCCGCCTATTTCGACCCCGAGAACCCGCTGCGCCTGGCCTTCGGCCTGCAACTGGCCGGCAGCTTCGAGCCGGTGCAGGGGCTGGTGTTCGAGGGCAGCGTCCAGCAGTCTCTCGCCGAGAACATCAGCGGGCTGCCGGGGTCGGACTCGATCCTGCCGCACGTGCGATCGGATGCGAATCTCTATGCGGGGGCGGCGGATTTCACCGTCTCCAACCTCACCGCGACCAAGTATTTCCGCCCCGGCGAGGATCTCTTCGGCCGGGTCACCGCAGGCTATTTCGAGCCGATGTTCGGCGGCCTCTCGGGCGAGATCCTGTGGAAACCCGCGGACAGCCGTCTCGGGCTCGGGCTCGAGGTCAACTACGCCAAGCAGCGCGAATACGAGCAGGGGCTCGGCTTCCTCGACTACGACGTGGTGACCGGCCATGCCTCGGCCTATTACGACGCGCCGGCCGACTTCCACTACCAGGTGGACGTGGGCCGCTACCTCGCCGAGGACTGGGGCGCCACCATCGGCATCGACCGCGAATTCGACAACGGCATCCGCATCGGCGCCTTCGCCACCTTCACCGACGTCTCCTTCGACGATTTCGGCGAGGGCTCCTTCGACAAGGGCGTGCGCTTCCACATCCCGCTCTCGGCGATCACCGGCTCGCGTTCGGATCTCGCGATCACCCGCACCATCCGGCCGATCCAGCGCGACGGCGGCGCGCGGCTCGAGATGAACACCCGTCTCTACGAGCAGGTGCGGGCCTACCAGCAGCCCGAGCTGCAGAACGAATGGGGACGGTTCTGGCGATGAGATTTCTGCCGACGCTGCCGCTGCTCGCGGCGCTCCTGATCGCCGGCTGCGGCCCACAGAACCAGTTCTCGGAATACTGGGGGGCGACCGTCGGCTCGCTGCTCGGGGGCCAGGAAGAAGCCCAGGACGTGCGCGCGGCGCTTACGCCGGAGGTGCTGGCGCAGATCGGCCGGCCGACCATCCTGCTGACGGTGCCGGGCCGGGAGAACGTGGAATCGCCCTTCTTCGCCGAAGAGCGCAACGGCGACACGGTCACCTGGCTGTCGGTGAACAACGAGTTCCTGCTGCTGCAGGACGGCGTGCTGTCGGGGACGCGCGGGCTTGGCGGCGACCTGATGAACGCCGATCTCGGCGAGGTGCACGAGGCGCTGGCGGGGCGCCGGACGCAGGCGGTGCGCATCCACCGCATGCTCGACGGCGAGAATCACATCGTCGCGGAAAGCTATGTCTGCGACTACGCGCAGCGGCCCGAACGGGTCGCGGTCGGCGCCTACCTGACTCAGGTCCAGGCCACCCAGATCGACGAGACCTGCACCGGCGTCGAGCGGGTCTTCGAGAATCGCTACTGGCTTTCGGGCCGCGGCACCATCGTCCGGGCCCGGCAATGGGCGGGCGAGCCGCTCGGATATCTGGAATATGAAAGGTTGAGTGACTAGAAAACCACCTTTCCGAGTGTCGCACTGGACATTTCTTGCCGCAGGGTTACTTCGCATTTGCAGAAAAAACTGCAGGCTGTTAGATCTGAACCAAGTTTTTCCAGGAGAAAAGACATGACCTCGAAGACCATTCTCGGGCTTGCTGCGGCCAGCCTTTTCGCCCTCGCCCCTGCCGTGCACGCAGAGGGTGTGCAGAGCAAGAGCCCGGTGATCTCGACCCAGGGTCCGGATTTCGCAAACCTCACCCCGGAGCAGATCGCCCTGATCATCGCCGGTACGGCTGGCGCGGGCCTCATTCTCTCGGGCGGCAACAGCAACGGCTCGTCCTCCACGACGACCACCACGACGACGAACAACTGATCCGGCCATTCGGAGCAGGTCGTCAAATCGGCCACAGGTTGAGAACAAAAAGGGCGAACCTCCACGGGGTTCGCCCTTTTCACGTGCCGGAGCATGGTCAGCCCGAACAAAGGCAATTACGCTGCGACGCAGGACAATAACCCTGGAAGACAGGACATGAACGGGGACAGGACATGAGCAGACAGGTGTTTGGCAGCCTGGCGGTTATCGGGACCTTGATGCTGAGCGCATGCGGCGTCGCCTATCAGTCGCCGTCGGTGAATCCGATGATCGGCGGGGCGGACAGCAAGGTCCGGGTGCTGGAAATCACCCCTGAAAGCGTGATGGTGGCGAACCGCTCCACCTACAGCCCGAAGGAGCTCCCGGGCGTCTTCTTCGCCACCGCCGGAGGCGACCGCACGCCGCGTGGCGCGGGCGCCACGCCCGAGCCGGTGATCGACTACCAGAACCGCCCGGGCGCCCTCGAGACGCGGGTTCCGCCGGCGCTGCCCGATATGCCCTATACCATCGGGGTCGGTGACGTGCTGCTGCTGGCCACGCCGCAGGTGGGTTCGACCGTCGAGCAGCTGACCGGGCTGCTGGCCGCGTCGAACGCGCGGCAGGGCTACACAGTGCAGGATGACGGTGCGATCGCCATTCCCAACGTCGGTCGGGTGCAGGTCTCGGGCATGACGCTCGAGGAAGCCGAGAGCCGGCTGTTCCAGCGTCTGGTGGAGAACCAGATCGACCCGACCTTCAGCCTCGAGGTCTCGCAGTTCAACTCGAAGCGGGTCTCGATCGGCGGTGCCGTGGCACAGCCGACCGTGGCACCGATCACGCTGACGCCGCTCTATCTCGACGCGGCGTTGTCGGCGGCCGGCGGCGTCACTGCACAGGATCTGGATTACGCCTCGGTGCGGATCTACCGCGACGGCACGATCTACCAGATCCCGCTGCGCGAGCTCTATTCCGACCGCAGCCTCGCCCGGGTCCAGCTGGTGGATGGGGATGCCGTTTTCGTCGACACCGAATACGAACTCGACCTGGCGCAGGCCTATTTCGCCGAGCAGATCCGTCTCGCCGAGTTCCAGCAGAACGCACGACAGGCCGCGCTGAACGAACTCGAGGCCGAGGTCAACATCCGCCGCGGTTCCCTGACCGAGGCGCGGAGCAACTACATGACGCGGCTCGAGCTCGATTCCGTGGATCGCGACTACGTCTATCTCGCCGGTGAAGTCGGGGAGCAGTCGCGCTACCCGCTGCCCTTCGGCAAGACCGCGTCGCTGGCCGACGCGCTTTATTCCAGCTCCGGCGTGCCGACCCGCACCGGCAACGTGGCCGAGATCTACGTGCTGCGCGGCTCGCCCGATCCGCGGGAGTTCGGGGCGCTCACCGCCTGGCAGCTCGATGGCCGGAACGCGGCGAACTTCCTGCTCGCCACCCGCTTCCAGCTGCGTCCCAACGACGTGATCTTCGTGGCCGAGCAGCCGGTGACCAAGTGGAACCGCGTGATCACCCAGATCACCCCGTCGCTGATCAACACCGCCGCGGCCCAGACGTTGAACTGACGCTGGCGGCGCCCCCTTCCGGGGGCGGCGGATGGACAAGAGAAAACCCCGCCCGGCCATCAGGCCAGGCGGGGTTTTCCGTTTCCGGAGCCGCGTGAGCGGTCAGTTCAGGTAGTACTTGGATCCGTAGGCCGAATAGGGTCCGTAGTTGTTGCCGTAGCCATAGCGCTTCATGCCGCGCGGGTTGATCTGGTTCAGCACCAGGCCGCTGACCGGCTTGCCGACGCTCTCGAACTCGCGCAGCGCGCCCTGCACCTGCTCGCGCGAGGTGCGGTCCCAGCGGACCACGAAGACCGTGGCGTCGACATGCTGCGCGATCACCCGGGCATCCGGCACGATCAGCACCGGCGGCGTGTCGATGATGATAATGTCGTAGCGGCGGCGCAGATCGTTCAGCAGGTTGGCGAACCGCTCCGACGAGAAGATGTCGGCGGCGTTGGCCTGCCCCTTGTCACCGAGCAGCACATCGGCGTCGAGCAGGTCGTCGTGGATCACCACGTCGTCGAAGCTCTTCGTCCCGGTCAGAACCGAGACGATGCCGTCCTTCTGCTCGGTCTTCAGGTACTGGCCGAACACCCGGCGCCGGATGTCGCCCTCGATCAGCAGCACCTTCTTGCCCATGGTCGCGAAGTTCAGCGACAGCGACAGGGCGATGGTGGTCTTGCCCTCGCCCGAGAGCGAAGAGCTGGTCATGATCACCTTTGGCGGCATGTCCACGTTGGACAGCATCACCGAGGTGCGCAGGTTGCGGATCGATTCCGCGGCGGCCGAGGAGGGCTTTTCCTTGAGATAGGCGATGGCATCGAGGCGCCGCTTGGCCTGGATCAGCGGCACCTGCCCGATGACCGCGTGGCCGGTGCTGGTCTCGAGCTGTTCGGCGTTGCGGAAGGAGCGATTACGGGCTTCGCGGATCAGGATCAGGGCGGTGCCGGCTATCAGTCCGAGCAGTGCGGCCACGGCGAGGATCAGAGGCTTGCGCGGTGTGGAGGGACGGAGCGGGGTCACGGCGGGCGAGATCACGCGGCTGTCCGCCTGCTGGATCCCCTGCTGGGCGGAGGTCTCCTTGAGACGTGCGAGGAAGTATTCGTAGAGCAGGCGGCTCGCCTCGGCCTCGCGTGTGAGCTGCTGCAGGGTGATGAGATCCTGGCTCTGCTGTTCGGTCTGCTGCTCGAGCGTGGTGAGCGAGGTCCGCAGCGTCTGGAGCTGCGACTCGCTGCGCGAAAGGTCGGCCCGCTGACGGGCGACGATCTGCTCGTAGCGTGTGTCGAAGGCCTGGGCGATGCCGGGTTCGTCCAGTCTCGGGAGCAGACGCTGCAGCTGCAGATCGCCCGACGCCTCGACCCGGGCCTCGGGTGTTTCGGCCGCCTCCAGCGCGGCAAGCCGGGTCTGGGCGGTCTGCTGCGCGGTCTCGGTGCCTTCGATCCTGTCGCGGGTCTCCTTGACCTGGACCTCGAGCCCGGCGAGCGCCTCGGGGCTGACCAGCGCCGTGCCGGCGCGGAAGTCGGTGACCTTGCCCTCGGCTTCCTCCAGCGAGACCTGCAGGTCGGTGACCCGGTCCGTGAGCCAGGTCGTGGCCTGCTCGGTGGCCTCGAACTTCACCTCGAGCTGGTTCAGAATGTAGAGATCCACCATCGTGTCGGCGATGCGGGTCGATTTCGCGGGATTGGTGGTTTCCACCGTGACCTGAAAGACCAGGCTGTCCGGGACGTTACGGATGCTCAGCGCCGCGAGAAGCGAGTCGATGGTCCCTTCGCGCTGGCGGGTGTCCCGGTTTAGCCCGCCGGGGGTTTCGGGAGTGGGGCTGATCAGGTCCCTGACGAAGGTCTTGGTTTTGGACAGCGCGCTCGGCGGACGCAACGCCTTGTTGAACTCGGGGTCCTCGATCAGGTCCAGCTCGTCGACGACCTTGCCCAGCAGCACGCGGCTCTTCAGCACCTCGACCTCGGTATTGAGGACCGCCCGGTCCGAGCCGAGCCCGCTGATGACATTGCCGATGTCGACGACCTGCTCTTCGCGGTTGTTGAGCATCACCACGGCCGTGGAGCGGAACATCGGTGTCGCGAGGACGTAGGCGTAGATGCCACCGATGAAGACGGCGAGCAGGAGAGCCGCGAGGATGACGAACTTGCCTCTCCAGATGGTCGAGACAAGTGCGCCCAGATCGATGACATCGTCATCCGGGGCGGTGGAAGAAGTCGCAACGCCTGGCTGTATGCGTCTCATTTCGTTCAACGAATCTCTCCAAAAGCTTTACGTCTGGCAGGCTGCCGCTACCGTCTCTCTAGCATGAACCACCGGCCGCCACGAACCGTATATCTCTGAGTGATCTGAATGTATTCATGCGATTTTCTCGGGCACTAGGCGCGGTCGTGCCGCGATCATGCAGCGCGCGTTCGATCAATAGGGCCGGGAGGGGATTGTCCATGCTTTTCATGCGGATGGAGCTCCGGTGAACGGTTCGGGCAAAGATTCTGGACGACAGTCCGTGGTAGAGATTTCCCGCCGATTCGAAGATCCGCCCAAATTCTGTGCATCTCTCGCCAGCCGCCGGGGCGTTTCCCTGCCGGCCCGTGCCGGGAAACCGGATATTGGCTGTGCGGACGTTTCGCCTTAAGTCATGTCGCATGCGATTTAGACTGCGGAAACAGCCTGCCAGACCTGCCTTTGACGCGCCGATGCGGCCCGCCGAGGCTTTCCTGGCGGTTGGAGACATTCACGGCTGCGACGGGCTGCTGGGCAAGCTGCTCGGCCGGCTCGAGGACTACGCGCACCCGTCGGCGAAACTGGTCCTGGTGGGGGACTACGTGGATCGGGGCGATCACAGCGCCGATGTGCTGCGTCGCATCCATCGCATGCAGACCGAGGCCGGACCGGAGCTGATGATCTGCCTGCGCGGCAACCATGACCAGATGCTGCTCGACTTCCTCGACGATCCGCAGGCCTCGGGAACCCACTGGTTCCGCCACGGGGGGCTCCAGACTCTTGCGAGCTACGGCATCGCCGGTGTCGCCGCGACCGCCCCGCAGGGGGCCTGGATCGAGGCGCGCGACCGGCTGCGCGAGGGCATGGGGGAGGCGCTCGAGGCCTGGTTGCGGGCGCTGCCCACCAGCTGGCAGACGGGAAATGTCTTCGTCTGCCATGCCGGGGCGGATCCGGCCGTGCCGGTCGACCTGCAGCGCAGCCGCACGCTGATCTGGGGGCATCCCGACTTCGCGACCGTGCCCCGTGCGGACGGCATCTGGGTGGTGCATGGCCACACCATCACCGAGCGCGCGCGCCCGCAGGACGGGCGCATTCCGGTTGACACCGGCGCATATGCAACGGGCCGCCTGACGGCGGCCCTTCTCGAGACTGGCAAGGTGCAGTTCTTCTCGACCTGAGCTGCCGCAGGGGCGCCGGCCGGGGACTGCCCGTCAGCGGCCGGTGCGGTTCAGCACCGAGCCGGCGGTCTTGGCGATCAGCTGGACGTCGGTGCGCAGCGACACGGTCTGCAGGTACTCGATGTCCATGGCGACACGCTCGTCGTAGCTCACGTCGTTGCGGCCCGACACCTGCCAGAGCCCGGTGATGCCCGGCTTCATGGTGAGATAGGCGGTGCGGCCGTGGCCGTACTTGCGCATCTCGGCGCGGACCACGGGACGGGGCCCGACGAAGCTCATCTCGCCCATCAGCACGTTCCAGATCTGCGGCAGCTCGTCGAGGCTGGTCTCGCGCAGGAAGCGGCCGAGTTTCGTGATGCGGGGATCGTCGGTGAGCTTGTGATCGCGCGCCCATTCCTCGGCGGCGGCGGGATTGTTCGCGAGGTAGGCCACGAGGCGTTCCTCGGCGTTGGGCACCATCGTGCGGATCTTCCAGCAGCGGAAGACCTTGCCGTTCTTGCCAATGCGGCGGTGACCGAAGAAGCCGGGGCCCCCGTCGGTACGCGTCACGGCCCAGAGCGCGGCAATCACCGGCACAAGCACGGGCAGGAGGATCAGTGCCAGAGCGATGTCGACAATCCGCTTGGTATAGCGGGTGTAGAACTTCTGCGCTTCACGGCGGTAGGCCATGCGCTGCGAGAAAACAACAGTCGTATCGTTCAGGCTTCCGGCATCTAGCATCGTCATGAGATCGTCTACCTAAATGAGGATCCGGCAGAGCTGGGGAAACACAAGTGGCTACCTGCCGAAATCGGAATATGTTAGCGGTCACTGGCTGCCCGCCTACTCGCCCCAAGGGTTAGTTAATCATTTGTTTGCTGTCTAGTTTCTGCAAGTGCGAAATTATGATGAAGGCTTTCTCTTGCTTGGGGAACGCACCTGCTGAAGGGGGGGCTTCCGTAAGAAGGTCAGAGGGTTGGCGAAGAGATCATGTTTTAAGATATTGTTATTGTTTAATTTTTTTTCGAACCTTGTCGCGAGGTGAAAATTTCCGGGAGAATGCCGCGTCCCGACACGGGTTTGTGCGGATTTCCGCGAGCGGCGGGCGCCCGATAATTTGGCGGTCCGGGCGGGGCAGATGCGAAAAATGCAGCAGGCTAAAATTGCACTTTGGCGTGAGCGGCCTTGCCGGAGGCTTTCCAAGCGCCGGGGATTCGCGGTGGATGGACCGGGACACGGCCGGATACGGCTGCCGCTCCTCGCGACCCTTGCCGGAAACGGGGGCGTGGTACGTCCCGTCCGGTGCAGGAAGTTCCATCTGGTGACCGCATGATCCATCTTCTCATGACCATACCGAACCGCGCCGCCGCCAGGTTCGTTCCGGCCCTTGCCCTGATCTCGGCCCTTGCGGCACCGGCGCTGGCGGCCCCGCCATTTTCCGACAGCCACGCGGACCGCATCGCAGAGATCGCCGCGATGTTGCCCGAGGCGCCCGCCGGTGTGGGCTTGCCGTGCGCCGCGCGGTCCGCCTGGCAGGAGGTGGCGGGACGCAAGGCGGTGCTTGGCCGCGCCGACAGAACACTCGCGCAGACGCTGCCGGAGTGGCGTGATGCGGATTACCTTGCCTTCAGTGAACGCGGGGACAATGTCACCGGCAAGCGTATGATGCTGGCGGTGCACCGTGATCTGACCACGCTGGTGGACGCGGAGTGCTTCCGCTGGGACGGGCGCTACCTGCCAAGGATATCGGAGACCCTGATCCGTCTCGCCCGCCAGAAAAGCTGGGTGCTGCCGCAGAACGACCGGGCGCTCACCGCCTTCCGCGGCGAGAGCCCGACGGTCGACCTGATGACCGCGGCAATCGCGAGCCGGATGGCGGATGCGCTTTACCGCCTCGGCGACCGGCTGCCCGCGGAGGTGCGGCGAGAGGCGATGGCCGCGATCAGGCAGCGTGCGGTCCGGCCCGTAATGGCGGGACTGCGCGGGGAAGGCCCGCTGCCCTGGTGGATGAACTCGCCCAGCAACCTGAACGCGGTCTGCCTCGGGGGGATCGTGGGGGCGGCATTGTCGGTCCTGCCCGACATCGAGACTCGGGCGTTGCTGGCTGCGGCGGCAGAGCGTTACTCGGACCACTACCTGCGGAGTTTCTCGGCAGACGGCTACGGTTACGAGGGGATCGGTTACTGGCAATACGGATTTGTGAGCTACGCGCGGCTGCGCGACCAGCTCCTGAGTTCCACGCAGGGCGGCGTCGATCTGTTCGACAACCCGCAGGCCCGGCAGGCCGCGCTCTTTCCCTTCCGGTTTGCCATGGGGAACCGGCTCTATGCCGCGTTCGGAGACTCGGATTTCCAGTACGCGCCGCGGGTCTGGGCTCTCGACTACGTTCGCCATGTCTTCGGGCTGACCGCCGTTGGCACCGAAGGCCGGGCCCTGCGCGGCCACTCCGAGGCGGAGGGCCTGGCGCAGCCGGCGTCCGGCGCGGGGTTTGGGGGAGAGGGCATCGGACCGGTCAGCTATTTCGAGGACGTGGGGGTGCTGGTGGTGCGTCCCGAGCAGCCAGGCGGGCTGGCGCTGACGGTCAAGGCCGGGGGGAACCTGCGCCACAGCCACAATGACGTGGGATCCTTTGCCGTCGGGCTCGACGGGACCCAGCCGCTCGGAGATCCGGGCGGGCCGGCCTATTACGACAGGAAGTCCTTCGGCCCGCAGCGCTACGAGCGGCCCGTCGAAAGCTCTTTCGGGCATCCGGTGCCGGTCATCGACGGGCAGTATCAGGTCGATGCGACGACGATCGCGCCGGCGGTGCTGGCCCGGTCATCCGACCCGGACCGCGAGACCATCACCATCGACATGACCCCGGCCTATGACGTGCCGGGTCTCGAGGCCTTTCACCGGACCGTGGAATATCATCGTGGCGATGGCGGACGCATCGTGATCCGTGACAGATTCGATCTTTCTCGCCCGATGCGGATCGTCGAATCCTTTCCGACCCATGGAAGCTGGCAGCAGGGGTCGCCCCGAAGCGTCGGGTTTGTGCTGGACGAAGCGCGGGTGGCTCTGACCTTCGACGGCGTCGCCCCGCAGAATATCGTGGCGGACAGGGTCTCGCAGAATGGTACCCGGTTCGAGGTTCTGCGGGCAGCGTTCGATCTCGCGGGGGAGAGCGTCGTCGAAATGAGCATTTCACCTCGGGCCGGGGCAGGGCAGGGCAATTGATCTCTGGTCCCTCTGGGCGACCTGTCATAGCGTCGCGTCGTCAGGGAACGGGATGGGCGGTCAGCGCAGGATGCAGAGTAGAAAACCGGCAGGGATGGATGACAATGCGGTCAAGGGCATTCTCATCCTGACGATCGTCGTGGGACATTCCCTGTTCCTGAAGGCGACCGACCTTGGAGGGGCTTTCGTCGCCTTCCTGTATTTCTGGCACGTGCAGGGGTTCTTCCTGCTGCTGTCCCGCCGTGGCCCCACCCGATCCGGCGTGCGGTGGGGCGACATGCTGGTGCGCTACTTCGTGCCCTATCTCCTGGTGGCCGGCGGTATCGGGGCCTTGCGGGCGGCGGCTTCCGGCGACCCGGGCGCCCTTGCGGAGATGCTGCTGGGGCTCGTCATGGGCAACAGCAGCTATCTCGACGCCTATTCCGGCGGCGTCTACTGGTTCGTCCCGACCTTCGTCATGACCCTTCTCGCCTGGCAGGGGTTGTCGCGCCACGCAGACCATCCGGCGGTGGTTCTTGCCCTCGTTGCCATCGGGGTCCTGTCGACGCGGGTTCCCGCGGAGATCCTGAAACAGCTGCCCCTGGGGCTGGGGCTGGTGCCCTATGTGCTGGCGATGATGGTGATTCACCGCACCTATGCGAGATGGATCGAAGGCGGTCGGGTTCCCGCCGCCGCCGTCCTCGCCCTCTGCCTCGCGGGGGCGGGGGTCGTTGCCGGGCTCGTCTGGGCCGGAACCACGGTCAATGTCGGCTTCTTCCGCTTCGGACGCACGCCACTGGCGCTTGCCGCGGGGCTGGTCTTTCCGGCGCTGATCTTCGAGGCCCTCGTCCTGCTCACCCGCGCCGCAACCGCGCCGGGCTGGCTGCGGGCGCTGGGGCGGTCCTCCTTCGGCATCTTCCTGTTCCATCAGCCGATTCTCTTCGCCCTGACCATGGCCGGGAGATCGCTCGGCTACGATACGGCGATGGGGGCGGGCCTCAGTCTCCTGGCCATTCCTGCGGCGGTGATCATCTCTTTCCTGCTGGACCAGGGGCTGCGGGGCTTCCGCCCGACCAAGCGCTTCGTCTTCCCGAGGGATCGGCAGGAGCTCCTGGGCAGGCCGACCTGATGTGGGCCGCCGCCTACATGGCATTTGCCGGCGCCGCTGTCTTCCTGTACCGGTACCGGGCCGTCCCGTCGCGACACACGAGGTCAACATGTATCTGAGCAAGGGAGCCGCACTGGTCCTCTTCTGGTGCTTCGTGGTGCTGCTCAACCTCGTGTCGGCCCGGTTCTCCAGGGTTGGTGACCTGCTGCTGCTCACGGCGACGCTCTATATCTTCGTCGTCTCCTTCAAGGCGAACTGGGTGAACCGGGAGTCCTTCGCGGTCTTCCTCGGGTTCGTGGCGATCTTCGCCATCTATACGGTATCCACGATCCTCAACCCGTCGATCGCGGCGGCGATCATTACCACGCAGGTCATGACCTGCGCCGCGGTGTTCTTTGTCTTCTATGCAAATGCCCATCGCTACAGCGACCGTGCGGATGCCATCGTGGTGGTGTTCGTTTTCCTCGTGATGGCGCTGATGCTGGGGGTCAGCGTCGATCTGGCGGGCAAGAATGTCTATTCCGGGACGATCGTCTACCTCCTGCTCTTTCTGTCGCTTCTGCTGCAGCAGGGCAGCGCGAGGCCGTCGCGCAGGATCGGCACCTGGACTTTCATCGGCGTGGTGATCCTGGGGCTGGTCTTCGATCAGCGTGCCATGCAGCTCGCCGGGCTGATTGCCCTCGTGGCCTTCTGGATCCTTCTGGATCTCAATCACGTGCTGGTGCGCTGGCTCGGACTGGCCTGCGTGGTCGCACTGGTGCTTGTCATGGTGTTCATGACTGCGGGGATCGCCGGGTTCTCGATCAATACCATCGACGATCTCGTCGTCGAATACTCGGGCCGGACAGCGAAGTCCGGACGGCAGGTCATCTGGCCGATCCTCGTCTATTTCATCGGGCAGAAACCCCTGTTCGGATGGGGGGCGGGAACCCTGCCGCGTGACGTCATCGAGACGACACTGTCGGCGCACAGCTATTACCTCCAGATCCTCCTTCAGACCGGATTCGTCGGGTTGGTCGCTCTGATCGGCCTCTTTCTCGCAGTGGCCAAAAGGTATCGCACCGTCCACAGCAGGAAGGACAAATATCTCAGGGCCTACATGTGGTCCTGCGTCTTCCTCATTGTCTTCCATGCGTCCTCGGAAGTGTTCCTGATGCAGAACAACATGGTCGTCGCCGTACCGCTCTGGATGCTGCTCGGTGCCGGAGCTGGGCTTTTCGGGCGCGTGCCGACCGAACTCGAAGCAGATTCGGGTGCCCGCATAGGTTGATTTCCTCACGGATTCACGCCTGCTACGCATGTCATCCCTGATCGTGCTCATGCTCTCCCTGTGAGCTGAAAAAACAGGCGGCCTCGCCACGAGGTTGTTTTTTTCTGCCGAGGTGCTTGCGCCCTGCCCTGAATTCGCGATGAGTGGCGGAGAGCCGGATGCAGCCAGCCTGTCAGTCGCCATGGTCCGTGTCCGAGGTCTTTTCCTTTGGGGAAAACAATGAAATTAGAGGCTCTCTGTCGGCGCGCTGTCATGGAAGAATGCGACAGAACCCTTATGCGGGGCATCTCGTGGCATCAGTCCAGAAGCCCATGGCAAACGTTGAAGAAATTCGGGAATAAGACAGTATGATCCTGTTCGTCTTGGCCATCCTTTTCCTGCTCCTGTTTCTCTATCCGTTCCTTGTCTATCCGATGATCCTGAAGCGGCTTCCGGAACGTCCGCTGGCGACACCGGTGCCCGGCGAGAGCCCGAGCTTCACTCTGGTTTTCTGTGCCTATAACGAAGAGCCGGCTCTGCCCGAAAAACTGGCGAACCTCCGCGCGCTCAAGGCTCGGCACCCGGATCTCGAGATCCTCGCCTATTCCGACATGTCGACCGATCGCACGCTGGAGATGCTGCAGGCCGAGCCCGGGCTGCTGACGGCCGTGCCCGCGACCGAGCGCCTGGGAAAGGCCTGGGGTATGCGCCAGCTTGTCGCCCGCGCCCGGGGCGATGTGATCATCTTCACCGACGCCAACGTCATCCTCGAGGAGACCGCCATCGACCGCTTGGGCGACTATTTCTCGGATCCCGAGATCGGCACCGTGGCGGGGCATCTGCAGTACATCAAGGATGGCACGAGCGAAACCGCCGACATCGGGCACCAGTACTGGAGCCTTGAGGAGCGTATCAAGGCGCTGGAAAGCCGGACCGGCTCGACCATGGGGGCGGACGGCTCGATCTTCGCGCGGCGGCGCAAGGACTACCCCGAGGTGCCTCCGCACCTGCTCGACGACCTGACCGCCTCGATCAGCCCGCTGTTCGACGGCTACCGGGTTATTTCGGCCCCTGACGTGATCGCCTACGAGCGCCTGACCACCGACAGCGGTGACGAGTATCGCCGCAAGCGCCGTATCGCCTGCCGCGCCTTCAACACCCACCGGCACCTCGCACCGAAGCTGCGGAAGATGGGGGGCCTCGATCGCTTCAAATACGTCTCGCACAAGTGGCTGCGCTGGATGAGCCCCTTCTTCCTGGCCGCAAGCGCCGTCTGCGCCCTGCTCTGGCTGGTGTCCGAGCTCGGCTTCGCGGGGCTGCTGATCGGCCTCGTTGCCGGCCTTGTGGCATGGGGAATCTGGAAGAGCGGGCATCGCAAGGCGCGCAAGGCCGGCGAGATCCTGCTGGCGCTGGTTGCCACCGGGCAGGGGATCCTGGAATCGCTCCGCGGCAAGACCTACCAGACCTGGACTCCTGCGGCGAGCCGCAACACCTGACACGGGAAGAGAACGCCATGACTCCGCTCTTCGTCGTCGGCGCCCCGCGCAGCGGCACCACGCTCACCCGGACCCTGCTCAAGGGCTTCGCACCGGTTTATCTGCCGCCCGACGAGTTCCAGATCCTGCCAGGCTTCATCGCCCGGGCCGAGGCCGGGGCCACGGCGCAAGACCTGGTCGCGATGGTCTCAGGGAGCGTCTTTGCCGGGCATATGCGCCGGCGTGGACTCTGGCCGGACGAGGCTGCGCTGGCAGCAAGGATGGACGGGCTGTCCCCGGCAGAGGCGTTCCGCGCGCTGGTGCTGGCGATCGCGGAGCAGGACGGGCAGGAGCAGGTCGTCTTCTGGGGCGACAAGACCCCGGAGACCGTCTTCCAACTGGACCTGATCGCCCGGCTCTGGCCCGACGCCCGGATCATCGAAGTGGTCCGTGACCCGCGCTCGACGGTGCTGTCGATGCATCGCGCCTGGGGGCGCAGCCTGCTGCGGGGCTCGGTGATCTGGCGCGATGCCCGTGCCGCGACCCGCGCCTTTGCCGGGCGCCACGGCCGCGAGCGGCTTCACACCCTGAGTTTCGAGGCCCTGACGGCGGATCCCGGAGCCGAGATGGCGCGGATCGGCGACTGGCTCGGGCTCGACTACGATCACGCCACGCTTGCCACCGCCAGCAGCGAGGAACGCTGGGGGCGGGCCGCCGGCAGCACCGGCGTGCGGGCCCAGAAGGCGGATTGGGAGGCGGCGCTTTCGGACCGCCAGATCAGCCAGATCGAGGAAATCTGCTTCGACGAGATGATCGCCGCAGGGATTTCGCCGACCCGGGCAACGGCCAGGCGTGCCCCCGATGCCATGGCCCTGAAGCTTGCCAAGGCGGGAGACGCGCTCCGTGTCCTGCAGGCCTACGCCCGCGAACGCGGCTGGCCTGCGGCGGTGAGCTACAAGGTCAGCCAATGGCAGGGGCGGCGCTCCTCGTGACGTTTTCCCCCTCTTCCGGCCCGCTTCCGTTGACAGAACTGCCAAGATGAATATCCGCTCCCTGTTCAAGAAGTCCTTCCTGTTCCTCTGCATTCGCATGGCGGGAATCTGTATTTCCTTCGTGATGTTCGCCGCGCTGGCGCGGCTTCTCGGAGAACATTCCTTCGGCCTGTTCTCCATGGCCTTCAGCGCGGTGCTGCTGCTGGTTCCGCTGCTGTCCTTCGCCCGCCGCGAGGTGGTGCAGAGGTTCATCCCCCGTTACGAGGCACTGAACCAGCCCGAGGTGGTCGAGACGCTGATCCGCGAAGGCTGGTCGACGATCGTCCGCATGAGCCTGCTCGCGATCGGCGGGTCGGTGATCGCGGCGCTGATACTGAGGGTCGCACGGCCCGAGATGTCGACCGAGACCATCCTGCTGCTGCCCTTCGCCGCGCTGCTGCTGATGGCGACCCAGGTGGCCGAGTACCAGATGCACATCATGCGGGGCAAAGGGCAGATCTTCTGGGCCATGGTGCCCCGGGACATTTTCTGGCGTGTGCTGGTGATCGCCGCGCTGATGGTCGCGACGGCGGCGGGATGGCCGGTGGACGCGCCGCTCGCGATCCTGATCATGTGCGTGCTGCTGATGGCCATTGCGGTGCTGCAGGCGGCCATCGATCCGGAGATCCGCCCGCAGTTCCGGATGCTGTTCAAGCGCTACAAGCTGCCCGAGGATGCGGCCCGCGCCGCCCGACTGATCTGGCTGCCGAACGTGCTGACCACCGGATATCCCAACCTCGTCCACCTCGCGGTGGGCTTCATGATCGCCCCGGCCGAGAGCGGCCTGCTGTTCGTCGCCCAGCGGGTCGCGAACCTGCTCACGATTCCGCTGCTCTCGGCGCGGTCGATCTCGATCAACGCGATTTCGAACATGCACGCGAAGGGCAACCTGACCGAGATCCAGCACAAGCTGTCCCGGCTCACCCTGCTGATCGGCCTGAGCAGCGCTGCCGTGTTCGTGTTCATCACCGTCTTCGCCGGCTGGATTCTCTCGTTCTTCAGTCCCGCCTATGCCGACAGCGGGCATGTCCTGATCATCATGAGCCTTGGTCCGTTGCTGACCACCCTCGCAGGGCCGCTCGGGGTCATGCTGCAGGCGGCGGGATACGAGCACTACTATTCCCGGGCAATCATCCTGTCGAACATCGTGGCCTTCCTGCTGCTGATCGCGGGGATCCTGCTGTTCGGGGTGATCGGGGCGGCCTGGGCGGTGACGCTGCAGGTGATCTTCTGGAACGCCACCCTCTGGGTCCTGATCCGGCGCATCAAGGCCCCCGACGTCAGCGTGATCGGGATGATCTTCCCGGTGACGTCGTTTGCGGACATGGACAGCAAGGACACAGACGCATGAGCTCTTCCGCCTTTCCTCCGGGCCGCGGTCCGAACCTGTTCATCCTCGGGGCGCCGAAATGCGGCACCACCTCGATGGCGGCCTACCTGCAGCAGCACCCCGAGGTGGCGGTCTCGCAGCCCAAGGAGACCAATTATTACGGTCCCTATGCCGGTTCTCCCGGTATGTCCGCCGAGGCCTATTGCGAGAGCATGGCCCACAAGCCCGGCGCCCGCTACCGCTGCGAGGCGACCCCGAACTATCTCGCGGTGCCCGAAACCGTGGCGCGGATCGCCGCGGAAAACCCCGATGCCCGCTACATCGTCATGGTGCGCGACCAGGCCGACCTCGCCTTCTCGATGCACCAGCAGGTGCGCCTCATGGGCTTCGAGAACATCGCGAGCTTCGAGGAGGCCTGGCAGGCCCGCGATGACCGTCGCGCCGGCAAGCGAGTGCCCGTGACCTGCAGCGATGCCCGCCGTCTGGTCTACGACCAGCGTGCCTCGGTCGGCCGTCAGGTCACGGATGCGCTGGACGTCATCCCCCGCGAGCGTATCATCGTCATCGAGATGGCGACCCTGCGCGCCGACATCGACACCGTCTGGGAGACGCTTTGCGCCTTTCTGGGCATCGAGGTGCAGGAGGGGGTCGATTTCACCGCGCAGAACCTGCGCAAGACCATCCGCTTTCCGATCGTCCTGCAGGCCTCGGCCGTGCTTTTCCGTCTCAAGCGGCGCCTTGGCATTCGTGGCGGGCTTGGCGTCGGCCGGGCGATCAAGTCGGTGGCGGCGCCGGTCGCGACCGACCGGGACAGCCTTGCGCCCGAGCTCCGCTCGGAGGTGCAGGCGTTCTTTGCCGAGGACAGCCGGCTACTGGAAACCGTGATGCTGTCCGGCCCGCACCTGAGGATGGTCGACGGAACGGTGTCGGGCCATGGCTGAGACCTTCTCCCGCCACAAGGACACAGACGCATGAGCTCTTCCGCCTTTCCTCCGGGCCGCGGTCCGAACC
>NZ_JAATOS010000211.1:0-6780 GCF_011806505.1 Salipiger sp. HF18
CCCGACGCGGGCACCATCCGCGTCGACGGGCGCGACATGCACGAGGGCGACCGCGACGCCTTCCTCGCGCGGTTCGGCATGCTGTTCCAGGGCGGCGCGCTCTTCGACAGCCTGCCTGTCTGGCAGAACGTCGCCTTCCGCTTGCTGCGCGGCGCGCTCAAGCGGCCCCGGCGTGAGGCCCGCGAGATCGCCATCGAGAAGCTCCGCCGCGTGGGGCTGACGCCCGACGTGGCCGATGCCTTCCCCGCAGAGCTCTCGGGCGGCATGCAGAAGCGCGTCGGTCTCGCCCGCGCCATTGCCGCAGATCCCGAGATCATCTTCTTCGACGAGCCCACCACCGGGCTCGACCCGATCATGGCCGGCGTCATCAACGATCTGATCCGCGAGATCGTCACCGAGATGGGCGCCACCGCGATGACCATCACCCACGACATGTCCTCATTGCCGACCACGTCGCCATGCTGCATGACGGGGTGATCAAGTGGACCGGGCCGGTCTCGGAGATGGACAGCGCCGCGGATCCGTTCCTGCAACAGTTCATCCACGGCCGTGCCGAGGGGCCGATCGCGGCGGTCAGGTAGCCGACGGCCGCCCGCCGCTCACACACCGCGGACGCCACGCACGCAAACCGACGTAGACAGACGAGAGAGTGATGTTCGAACCCACCCCGGTCCTGCTCGCCTTCCTGATCTTCAAGCGCTTCGTGTTCCTCGAGCTTGTCGCCGCGCTGGCGCTGGCCCGGGTGATCCGCGCCACCGGGCCGTCCCGGCTTGCCGCCCTCGGCGCGCTGTTCCTCGCCTCGGTGGGCGCGGCGATCCTGCTGGCCCCGATGGCGGGGCTCGACCACGGCCCGGTCTACGCCGCCGGCGCACGTTTCATGGCCATGGGCAGCGGCATGCTGTCGCTTCTGCTGCCCTCGGTGCTGCTCGCGCTCAGCGCCTACGTGCCGGGCTCGCGCCACCGCGGCATCGACATCGCCCATATCGTCGCGCTCTGGGTCCTCGTGGGGCTATGGCTCGCCAGCGTGTTGCTCTGAGCGCGCTGGCCGCTCGCGTTCCGTGCCGAAGACGGGCACAACTCTCGCCATGATGCTGAAAGCCCTGAACCTCGCACTCCTCGTGCTCTACCCGGTCGCCTGGACCGCGCCGCTGATGCGCGCCGGGCTGCTGCCGCTTTTCGGCCTCTCCGAGATCAGCGTGCTGAGCGGGCTGCAGGCGCTCTGGGGCAGCGACATCTTCCTTGCCATGGTGGTCACGATCTTCGCGATCTTCGCGCCGTGGCTCAAGACGCTGGGGCTGGCGCTGCTGCAATTCGGCCTGCTCGACCGCCGCGTCCTGCCCGCGCTCGAGATCCTCGGAAAGCTCGCCATGGCGGACATCTTTCTCATCGCACTTTACATAACGCTCGCGAAGGGAATCGGCGTCGGCCGGATCGAGACCGCATGGGGGCTCTATCTCTTCACCGCCTGCGTCCTCGGGTCGATCCTGATTTCCTCCATGGAATCACGGCGAAAGCAATGATCGCCCTGTCTCCACAGGCGACTCACGCCGGGCGGCACCGCAGGGATTCGGGACCTCGCGACCCGCATTCAAAAAAATCTAGGTGAAAGCGCAACCTTCGGCGTATTATTGCCGTTGTGTATTCAATTAACTCGATTTTGCCGGGAGTTTTACGATGAATACGTCTCTGCGCGCCACCGGTCAGCTCGTGCAATACCTCATGCAACGCATCGCCTTCCTGATGGTGCTCACGCTCGGGCTCGGGCTCTCGGCCTATGCGGTGGCCGCGGCGCTTGGTGTGGTTCCATGGCTGGTGATGCCGCTGCAATTCGGCGACACCGCCCCGATCGAAGCCGGCATGGCGGTGCAGCTCGGCATCACCGCCCTCGCCTTCTGCCTGATGTTCTTCCTCCCCGCGAACTCCCGGATGATGGCACTCGAGACCTCGCACCGCCGCTTCCACATGGGCATGCGCGACGTGGCGCGCGCCTATTCCGCCGCCCACCGCGCCGACCGCGAAGGCGTCTTCACCATGCCCTCCGAATTCGACTCCGTGCGCGAGCGCATCGCCTTCCTGCGCGACCACCCCGATCTCGGCGATCTCGAACCGTCGGTGCTCGAGGTGGCGGCACAGATGAGCCATGTCTCGCAGGAGCTGGCGCAGGTCTATTCCGACCGCAATGTCGCCCGCGCCCGCGATTTCCTCATCGCCCGGCAGCAGGAGGTCGAAGACTTCAACATCCGGCTCGAGGAGGCCAAGCGCGTCGCCAACGAGATGCACAGCTGGCACACCCGGCTGTCGCTGGAAGAGGACGTGGCCGAGTCTCAGCTTGCCCGGCTCTGCGAAGTGCTGGAAACCATCCTGCCCGAACTCACGCTCGCGCCCGACCCCGCCCCGGCCCATGCACATGCCGAAGCACAGGACGTTTCCACCCCGCTGGTGTTGCGCAACCACGCGCATGGCTCCGGCTGGGTCGGCGGCCCCGCTCACGCCGGCGCCGGGATCGAGGATCAGCGCATCGTCGCCATGGTGAGCCGCCGCGCCGCCGAGTGAGCCACCGGCACCCTCTGCCTCTCAGGAGCCGCCAAACGGAATAACGTCAGCAGGATGAGGGACCTGTCTCCTTCATCTTGCCAGATAAACTCCCGCCGGAGGCGCTCCCGCCCCATCCTCCCATCCCCAACCTCCGAGGTCGGTACGGCGCTTGCGTCCGTCTCCGGGCCGGGGCAAAAGGCCCTCATGGCGCGCACCGCATCCACCTTCGTCTGTCAGGCCTGTGGCAACAGCACCTCCAAGTGGTCGGGGCGCTGCGAGGCCTGCGGCGAATGGAACACCATCGTCGAAGAGACCCCGCTGTCCACCGGCCCCACCGGCAAGAGCCTCGGCAACGCCAAGGGCCGCGCCGCGCGGCTCACCGACCTGTCGCACCCCGAAGCCCCGCCGCCGCGCACCGCCTGCGGCATCGGCGAGCTCGACCGGGTGCTGGGCGGCGGGCTGGTGCCGGGCTCGGCCATCCTGGTGGGCGGCGATCTACGCCAGCGGCGAGGAAGCCAGCGCGCAGGTGCGGATGCGGGCGCAGCGGCTCGATCTCGCGCAGGCGCCGGTGCAGCTCGCCGCCGAGACCAACCTCCGCGACATTGTCACCACGCTCGAGCAGGAGCGCCCGGCGCTCGCCATCGTGGACTCGATCCAGACCATGTGGGCCGACAACGTGGCCTCGGCCCCGGGCTCGGTGGCGCAGGTCCGCGCCGCGGCGCATGAGCTCACCACCTTTGCCAAGAGCCGCAACACCAGCGTCATCATGGTGGGCCACGTCACCAAGGACGGCCAGATCGCCGGCCCCCGCGTGGTCGAGCACATGGTCGACACGGTGCTCTATTTCGAGGGCGAGCGCGGCCACCAGTTCCGCATCCTGCGCAGCGTCAAGAACCGCTTCGGCCCCGCCGACGAGATCGGCGTCTTCGAGATGACCGGCGCCGGGCTCGCCGAGGTCGGCAACCCCTCGGCGCTGTTCCTGTCCGAGCGCGGCACCCCGGCGCCCGGCTCGGTGGTCTTCGCAGGCATCGAGGGCACCCGCCCGGTGCTGGTCGAGTTCCAGGCGCTGGTCGCCCCCACGCCGCAGGCGCAGCCGCGCCGCACGGTGGTCGGCTGGGACGGAGGGCGGCTCGCGATGATCCTCGCGGTGCTCGAGGCGCGCTGCGGCATCCCCTTCGGCGGGCTCGACGTCTATCTCAACGTCGCCGGCGGCATGAAGGTGAGCGAACCGGCCGCCGATCTCGCGGTCGCGGCGGCGCTCCTGTCGGCGCGCGAGGACGTGGCAGTGCCCCCCGAGACGGTGGTTTTCGGCGAAATCAGCCTCTCCGGCGCGCTGCGTCCGGTGGGCCAGACCGAAAACCGGTTGAAAGAGGCGCAAAAACTTGGTTTCTCCACCGCAATTCTGCCCCGCGGCGGAAAGGCGAAATCGAAGGGCATGAAACTGACCGAGATGCCCGATCTCGCCACCGTGGTTGGCGAGGTCTTCGGCGCCGGCTGAACGCGGGCGAGAGGTCGACAAAGGACGGGAACGGATGGAAGGTTTCACTATAGTAGACGGCGTGGTCGCCGTCGTCATCGTGCTCTCGGCGCTGCTGGCCTACTCGCGCGGCATCGTGCGAGAGTCACTGGCCATCGCGGGCTGGGTCGTCGCGGCCATCCTCGCCTACATCTTTGCGCCACAGGTACAGCCGCTGGTGCAGGAGGTGCCGGTGATCGGCGAATTCCTGACCGACAGCTGCGAACTTTCGCTCATCGCCGCCTTCGCCGCGGTGCTGGCTCTGGCGCTGGTGATCGTGTCGCTCTTCACCCCGGTGTTCTCGAGCATCGTGCAGCGCTCGGCGCTCGGCGGGCTCGACCAGGGGCTCGGCTTCCTCTTCGGCGTGGCGCGCGGCGTGCTGCTCGTGGCAATCGCCTTCTTCGTCTACGAGACGGTGATCACCGCGCAGGACATTCCGATGATCGAGGATTCGCGCTCGGCCGCGGTGTTCGCACAGTTCACCGACCGCATCGAAGAGCAGAAGCCCGAAGCGGCGCTCGGCTGGATCACCAGGCAGTACGAACAGCTCGTCGCGGTCTGCCAGGCACCGACGCCGAACGACGCCTGATCGCGTCTTCGCACGGATTGACAGGAACGCGCGGCCCCTCGGGTCGCGCGTTCTGCTTTGCGGCCTAGAGCAGCATCAGCCGGATCAGCCAGGCCACCGTGCCGACGGCGGCGACTCCGCCAAGGTAGAGCAGCGCGAACCATCCCAGCTTCTGAATCCCGCGGCGCATCTCAGTGGTAGCCCTCGTCAGGATCGAGCTTCCCGCGGAACACCCAGTAGGCGTAGGCGGTGTAGGCCAGGATGATCGGCACCAGCACCACCGCCCCAACGAACATGAACATCTGCGAGGATTCCGGCGCCGCCGCGTCCTGCAACGTCACGGCGGGCGGGATCACGTAGGGCCACATCGACACGCCCAGCCCCGCGAAGCAGAGCAGGAAGAGCCCCAGCGCCAGCAGCATCGGCAACCAGTCGGGCCCCTTGCCGGAGGTCAGCGCCCGCGCCAGCCACAGGGTCAGCGCTGCCACCAGCACCGGCACGATGGCGACCTCGAGGATCCCCGGCCAGGCCAGCCAGCGCTCGAAATAGGCGGTCTCGAGGAAGGGGGTCGCGGCGCTCACGCCGACGATGCCCGCGACTGTGGCCAGCCCCGCCACCCGGGCGGCGACACGGGCACGGGCCTGGATCCCGCCCTCGGTCTTGATGTTGAGCCAGCAGGCGCCGAGCAGCGCGTAGCCCGCCACCACCGACACGCCGCAGAGCAGGGTGAAGGGCGTGAGCCAGTCCCACCAGCCGCCCGCGTAGGCGCGGCCTTCGACCTCGATCCCCTGCAACAGCGTGCCGAGGATCATGCCCTGGCAGAGCGCCGCCAGCGTCGAGCCTCCGATGAAGGCGCCGTCCCAGACCCAGGCCGAGAACGGCCTGCCCGCGCGCCAGCGGAACTCGAAGGCCACGCCGCGGAAGATCAGCGCAAGCAACATGGCGATGATCAGCGGATAGGTCGCGGGCAGGATGATCGCATAGGCCAGCGGGAAGGCCGCGAAGAGCCCGCCGCCGCCCAGCACCAGCCAGGTCTCGTTGCCGTCCCAGACCGGAGCGACCGAGTTCATCATCAGGTCGCGGTCCTGCTTTTTCGGGAAGAATGGGTAGAGGATGCCGAGCCCGAGGTCGAAGCCGTCGAGCACCACGTAGGTGAAGACCGCGAAGGCGAGCAGCAGCGCCCATGCGAGGGTGAGATCGATTGCCATGGTGTCTGCCCTCCTATTCCGCCGGACGGGCGTCGCCCCGCCCGGTCTCGGCCTGCCCGTCTTTGGCCTGCCCGTCCTCGACCATCTGATGAGGCGCCCCTCGTCCGGCCCCTCGCGCTCGTTCAGCTCGGGCGGTTTGGTCATCAGCCGCAGCAGGTAGACCACGCCGGCGCCGAAGACGGTGAAGTAGATCACCACGAAGGCGATCAGCGACCAGCCGACCGCGCTCGCCCCCAACGGCGACACGGCGTCGGCGGTGCGGAGCTGGCCGTAGACCACGTAGGGCTGCCGTCCGACCTCGGTGGTGATCCAGCCCGCGATCACCGCGACCAGCCCCGACGGCCCCATCGCCACCATCGCCCGCCAGAGCATGGGCGTTGCGTAGAGCGCTCCGCGCCAGCGCGCCCAGAGCCCCCAGAGCCCCGCGCCCACCATCAGGAAGCCGAGCCCGACCATGACGCGGAACGACCAGAAGATCACCGCGACCGGCGGCTCCTCCGCGTCGGGAACCACGTCGAGCCCCTCCATCGCGCCGTTCCAGCCGAGCCCGAAGATCACCGAGCTCAGGTGCGGGATCGAGATCTCGTAGCGCATCTCTCCCGCCGCCTGGTCCGGCAGACCTAACAGGATCAGGGGCGCGCCGTCCGGGTGGCTCTCGAAATGACCCTCCATGGCGGCGATCTTCACCGGCTGATGCTCCAGCGTGTTGAGCCCGTGCTCGTGGCCCACCATGACCTGCAGGGGCGCGGTGACGACGATCATCCACATCGCCATCGAGAACATGGTGCGGACCCCCGGGTTGTGCCCGTGCCCGCGCAGCAGGTGCCACGCCCCGGTGCCGCCCACGATGAAGGCCGTGGTCAGGTAGGCTGCGGTCAGCGTGTGCGCGAGGCGATAGGGAAAGGACGGGGTGAAGACGATCGCCCACCAGTCCTCGGGGATAAACTGCCCCG
>NZ_JAATOS010000212.1:0-6774 GCF_011806505.1 Salipiger sp. HF18
TCGGTCAGCTCGTCGCCGGGGGTGAGGGTGCGGGCGACGTTCGCGTCTGCGGGGAGTTCCACAGCCACGCCGGAGCGGGTGGTCAGGATCTGGTTCAGCACCGCACGGATCTGCACCGAGAGCCCGCCGGACAGCGCCTCGATGGCGGCTATGCGCTCTTCGGGGGTGTCGCCGAAGGTGGCGGCGAGCATGCCGGCGAGATCTTCCTTGCGGGCACGCAGCGCGTCGTCGGGCTCGTCCCCGATGGAGGCGCGCAGCGGCTCCAGCTGCTCGGCCTCGGGGCTGCGGGCGATGGCGTCGAGCGCTGCGGTGCGGCGGACGATGTCGGGATCGGAGAGCTGGAACTGCACCAGCGCGGTGGCGATCACCCGGCGCACGCCGCCGTTGGGGCGGATCTGTTCGAGATCGCCCGAGGGCGCGGTGCCGGCCGGCTCGCCGGTGGAGATGTCGATGAGGGCGAAATCGGAGCCGTCCTTCTTCGCGTAGAAGAATAGCCCGTCGGTGGTGCGGCGGTAGACGCCGCGGTCGGCCCAGTGCTCGAGGAAATCGGGCGCGCTGTCGAGGCCCGAGGCCGCGAGGGTCTCGATCACCTCGCTCACGCTGCGGCGGCCGGGATTGGCCACCTCGTCCGCATTGGTCTGGAGGATCGCCTGCAGGTCCTGCTCCTGAGCCGCGGCGCGGGGCGCCGGCAGGCCAAGGCAGAGGATCAGCGCGAGGGCGGGGAGGAGCGCGCGCAGCATGGGCAGCCTTCGATGAAACGACGGAGAATCGGATGCGGCGGGCGCAATGAACGCGCGCCCGCCGCGGATCGGGTCAGATCAGTAATTGGACTGGATCTGCACGCAGGTCTTGGTCTCGGTGTTGTACATGCCGCACTCGAGATCCTTCCAGTCGGACTCGAGCACTGCCGATTCCGGCAGATAGTCGGTCCAGGCATCGCCCGGGACCGGGTCGGTCTCGGAGATGATGTCGAACTGGCCGTCGGCGCGGATCTCGCCGATCAGCACCGGCTTCGAGAGGTGGTGGTTCACGCCCATCACCGCGGTGCCGCCGGTCAGGTTCGGGAACTCCTGGCCCCACATGGCCGAGCGCACGGCGTCGACGTCGGTGGTGCCGGCCTCGGTGGCGGCGTTCACCCACATGTTGAAGCCGATGTAGTGAGCTTCCATCGGGTCGTTGGTGACGCGCTTCTCGTCGCCGATGAACGCGTGCCATGTCTCGATGAACTCGGCGTTCTCGGGGGTGTCGGCGGACATGAAGTAGTTCCACGCGGCGAGGTGGCCGACGAGGTTCGAGGTGTCGAGGCCCGAGAGCTCTTCCTCGCCCACCGAGAAGGCGACGACAGGGATGTCGTCGGCCGAGACGCCGGCGGCGGCGAGCTCCTTGTAGAAGCCGATGTTGGCGTCGCCGTTGATGGTCGAGATCACGCCGACCTGCTTGCCGTCCTCACCCAGCTTGACCACGTCGCTGACGATGGTCGCCCAGTCGGAATGGCCGAAGGGGGTGTAGTTGACGAAGATGTCCTCGGCCGCGATGCCCTTGGACTTCAGGTAGGATTCCAGGATGTTGTTGGTGGTGCGCGGGTAGACGTAGTCGGTGCCCAGCAGCGCGAACTTCTCGACGCCGAGTTCGTCGAGGAAATAGTCCACCGCAGGGATCGCCTGCTGGTTCGGCGCAGCGCCGGTGTAGAACACGTTCTTCGAGCTTTCCTCGCCCTCGTACTGCACCGGGTAGAAGAGCAGGCCGTTCAGCTCCTCGATCACCGGCAACACCGACTTGCGCGACACCGAGGTCCAGTTGCCGAAGATCACGTCGACGTTGTGCACGGTCAGCAGCTCGCGAGCCTTCTCGGCGAAGAGCGGCCAGTCGGAGGCCGGGTCGACCACCACCGCCTCGAGCTCGCAGCCCAGCAGGCCCCCCTTGTCGTTCTGCTGCTGGACGAGCATCAGCATGGTGTCCTTCAGGGTGGTCTCGGAGATCGCCATGGTGCCGGAGAGCGAGTGCAGCACGCCCACCTTGATCGGGCAGGTCACGTCCTGCGCCGAGGCCGCGCCCGCGGCGATGAGAGCCGCAGCGGCCACACCCGAAAACTTCAGTGATTTGATCATGGATGTCACTTCCCTTGTGCGCGGCGTAATCCTCCCGTCGCCGCCCCGACGTCCGGTCGGGCGGTAGAGACAGGACTGCTCGCCGCTTCGCTTTTTTATGTCGCCTGGATCGCCGTCGGATCGGGCCGTCGGTCGATCTTGGCACCCCCGTTATGCGCCAAATCCGTGGCGCTGCTTTTGGTTAGCCGAGCCGCGAAACGCCGCCACGTCAATTCCGGCGGCTCCGAGAAGGCGTTGTGTTTTTGCCTGTTGCGTAAGCGAAAATTATGACCGAAGATCAAAACTTGGGCGGAGGGGTGCATTCCGGCCATGGCTGCCATGCGTTTGGGGTGGTTCCGGGGCCGGATTGGATTCGATCCTGAGCCTGCCCAAGGAATGGGCGCAGACGCATTCGGGCACCAAATTTTTTCTCTCGGGGACTTTCACTTGTGGCAGGAAAGTTGGAGTTTGAGGCGCAGAGCGAAGGGAATACCATGAGCGCCAAGCTAGCCAGCATCTTCAATGAAATGATGAACGGCGGAGACGTTCGGACCGCCTATCAGAACCTAGAAAAATGGTATCGCTCCATGCCCTCGGAGCTTCGAAGCCTGAAGCAGACCGAGGCGGAGTCGCTGTTCCGGAGGGTGGGCATCACCTTCGCGGTCTACGGCGAGGGCGGCGATCCGGAGCGGCTCATTCCCTTCGACATGTTCCCCCGGGTCCTCACCGCCGAGGAGTGGCGAAAGCTCGACAAGGGCATCCGCCAGCGGGCCGCCGCGCTCAACGCGTTCCTCTGCGATGTCTACGGCCGACGCGAGATCATCCGGGCCGGGCGCATCCCCGAGCACCTCGTCACCAACAACGAGGCCTACGAGAAGGCCGCCATCGGCTTCATGCCGCCGCGCGGGGTGTTCAGCCACATCGTGGGCGTCGACCTCGTGCGCACCGGCCCCGACCAGTTCTACGTGCTCGAGGACAATTGCCGCACGCCCTCGGGTGTCTCCTACATGCTGCAGAACCGCGAGATCATGATGCGCATGTTCCCGCAGCTGTTCATGGAGAACCGCATCGCGCCGGTGGACGGCTACGCCAACGCGCTGAAGAAGACTCTGGCCTCGGTCGCGCCCAAGAAGTGCATGGCCGAGCCCAACATCGTCATCCTGACGCCGGGCCAGTTCAACTCGGCCTATTACGAACACAGCTTCCTCGCCGACCTCATGGGGGTCGAGCTGGTCGAGGGGCAGGATCTCTTCGTCGAGGGCGATTTCGTGTGGATGAAAACCACCGAGGGCCCCAAGAAGGTCGACGTGATCTACCGCCGGATCGACGACAGCTTCCTCGATCCGCTCTGCTTCAAGCCCGAATCCATGCTGGGCGTGCCGGGGCTGATGAACGTCTACCGCTCGGGAGGCGTGACAATCTGCTCGGCGCCGGGCGCGGGCGTGGCGGACGACAAGGCGATCTACACCTACGTCCCCGAGATGATCCGCTTCTACCTTGGCGAGGAGCCGGTGCTCGAGAACGTCCCGACCTGGCAATGCGCCAAGAAGGACGACTGCAAATACGTGCTCGAACACCTGCCGGAGCTGGTGGTCAAGGAGGTGCACGGCTCGGGCGGTTACGGCATGCTGGTCGGTCCCAAGGCCGACAAGTCGACGATCGAGGCCTTCGCGGCCAAGATCCGCGACAAGCCCGACAATTACATCGCGCAGCCCACGCTGGCGCTCTCGGCCTGTCCGACCTTCGTGGAGGAGGGCATCGCGCCACGCCACGTCGACCTGCGGCCCTACTGTCTCGTGGGGGAATCGATCGGGCTGGTGCCGGGCGGCCTCACCCGCGTGGCGCTGACCGAGGGCTCGCTGGTGGTGAACTCGTCGCAGGGCGGGGGCGTTAAGGACACCTGGGTCTTTTCAGAATAAGGGCGGAGAATAAGATCATGCTTTTCCTCACCGCGGAACACCTCTACTGGATGGCGCGCTATCTCGAGCGCGCCGAAACCACCGCCCGCCTGCTCGAGGTCGGCGCCCGAAACGCCTTGCTGCCCGATGCCTCGGGCGGCTACCGCAACGACTGGGAAGCCGTGCTTCAGGCCAAGAGCACGCTCGAGGAGTTTCGCGACAAGTACGGCGAACCCAACCAGCGCAACATCGAGACCTGGCTGTTCTTCGATGCCGACAACCCGTCCTCGGTGCTGTCCTGCATCAATGCCGCGCGCGAGAATGCCCGGGTGGTGCGCACGGCGCTCACCTCGCCGGTCTGGGACGCGATCAACACCGCCTTTCAGGAACTGAAGCAGCACCAGCGGACCGAGCGCAGCAAGCTCGACATGACCGACCTAACCGAGTGGACGGTGCGCAACTGCCACCTCGTGCGGGGCTGCGTCCTTGCCACCCAGCTGCGCAACGACGGCTACGAGTTCATGGGGCTCGGCAACTCGCTCGAGCGTGCCGACAACACCGCGCGGCTGATCGATGTGAAATACTACGTTCTGCTGCCGTCGCTGTCCTACGTGGGCTCGGGGCTCGACCAGAGCCAGTGGGCGCTGTTGCTGCAGTCGATGACCGCGCAGCGGGCCTTCAACTGGACCTACAGCGGCGAGATCACCGCACAGAAGATCGCACACCTGCTGATCCTCAACCGCAAGTTCCCGCGCTCGCTGCTGTCCTGCGTGCAATGGAGCTGCGACCATCTCGACAACCTCGCGGCGCTCTACCAGACCGGCACGCGGGCGCAGGAGGTGGCGCACCGGCTGCTCGAGGATCTCGACCGGGCCACCGTGGACGACATCTTCGACGAAGGGCTGCACGAGTTCCTCGCGCGCTTCATGGCGCGCAACGCGGGGCTCGCGACCACGGTCCAGGACGTCTACCTGAACGGGATACCGGCATGAGACTGAGCGTTCGTCACACCACCCGCTATCGCTTCGACCAGCCTGTGCGCGGCGTCGCGCAATCGCTGCGGCTCTGGCCCGCCGACTGCGCCTCGCAGAAGGTGCTGTCGTGGGGTGTCACCACCGAGGGCGCTCTGCGCGGTGCCGAATTCACCGACGGCGCCGGCGACCGCACCGCGCTCGCAAGCTGGCGCGGCCCGCTCGACGAGCTGACCGTCGTGGTCAGCGGCGAGGTCGAGACCGTCGATCTCTTCGGCGTGCTGCGCGACCATCGCGAAAAGGGGCCGGCGTCGCTCTACCTGCGTTCGACCTGGCATACCCGCGCCGACCAGGCGCTGCGCGAGCTCTCGCTCGCGGCGCTCGACGGCATGAAGACCGCGACCGATCTCGACCGTGCCCACGCGCTGGCGCGCGCGGTGGGCGAGGCCATCGCATACGCGCCCGGCGAGACCAGGGCCCACACCACCGCGGCCGAGGCGCTGACCGGCGGCAAGGGTGTGTGTCAGGACCACGCCCACGCGCTCATCGCCGTGGCCCATGTGGCGGGCATCCCGGCGCGCTACGTCACCGGCTACCTGCATGCGGACGAGGACAGCGCGGCGCACGAGGCAAGCCACGCCTGGGCCGAGCTCTTCGTGCCGGATCTCGGCTGGGTCGGTTTCGACGCGGCCAACGCCTGCTGCCCCGACGAGCGCTACATCCGGCTCGGTTCGGGCTACGACGCGCAGGATGCGGCGCCAATCCGCGGGGTGGTGCAGGGCAGCACGCCCGAGGAACATCTCGAAGTCGAGGTCATCGTGACGGCCGAAGGCGGGCAGCAGCAACAGCAACAGTCCTGAGCCACGCCCTTCGTCCCCATTGCCGGGGGGGACCGGGGTCTCTATAGCCGTTGCGGGGCGGTGTGACCTAAGGGATTCGGAAATGACCTATTGCGTGGGTTTGCTGCTGGACGCGGGCATCGTGCTCCTGTCCGACACCCGTACCAACGCCGGGCTCGACAACATCGCGACCTATCGCAAGATGTTCCTGTTCGAGGAGCCGGGCGAGCGCGCCATCGGCATCATGACCGCGGGATCGCTCTCGATCACCCAGACCACCATGGCACGGCTGACCGACGCCATCGAGGAGGGCGACAGCCCGAAATCCATCATGCACGCGCCGACCATGCTGCAGGTGGCCGAGATCGTGGGCGGCATGCTCTCGGACGTGACCTCCGAGGTCTCGGCGAAGATGGAGCGGATGAGCCAGAACGCAACCGCCTCGATGATCGTCGCCGGGCAGCGCAACGGCGGCCCGATGCGCATGTTCCTGATCTATCCCGAGGGCAACTTCATCGAGGCCACCGCCGACACGCCCTTCCTGCAGATCGGCGAGCACAAGTACGGCAAGCCGATCCTCGACCGGGTGATTGCGCCGGGTACGTCGCTCGCCGATGCCGAGAAGGCGGTGCTGCTGTCGATGGATTCGACGCTGCGCTCGAACCTGAGCGTCGGCATGCCGCTCGATTTCGCGGTGATCGAGGCCAATTCCCTCGAGATCAGCCGCCGGCGCCGCATCGAGGCCGACGACGAGGGCTTCTCGCGGATGAGCGCGGCCTGGTCCGAAGCCCTGCGCAACGCCTTCCAGCAGATCGACCCGATCTGATCTGATTTGGCGTCGGCGCGGCCGGCCTGATCGAACGGGCCTTTACGACGATCCCGTCGCATCACATCCTCCAAAGCCAAAGCCAAAGCCAAAGCCAAAGCCAAAGCCAAAGCCAAAGCCAAAGCCAAAGCCAAAGCCAAAGCCAAAGCCAAA
>NZ_JAATOS010000213.1:0-6754 GCF_011806505.1 Salipiger sp. HF18
AGCGAGCTGGCCGAGCGGTTCGGGGTCTCGCGCACGCCGATCCGCGAGGCGCTGCAGCGGCTCGAAACCCAGTCGCTGCTGACCCGCGACGGCCGGTCGCTGATCGTGGCGTCGCTGGATCACAACCAGATGGCCGAGCTTTACGTGGTGCGCACCGAGCTCGAGGGGCTCGCCGCCCGGCTTGCGGCGCGCCATGCCAGCGAGGAAGAGATCACCGTGCTGCGCGAGATGGTGTCCGAGGACCGGGCGTTGCTGAATGACCCTTCGGCGCTGTCGCGGGCGAACCGGCGGTTTCACAAGATGATCCATCTCGCCTCGCACAACCGCTTCCTCGTGCAGCAGCTCGACCTCGTGCACCGGTCCATGGCGCTGATGGCGACCACTTCGCTGGCGGCGCAGGGCCGGGGCGAGATCGCGCTCGCCGAGCACAAGGCCATCGTCGACGCCATTGCCCGGCGTGATGAGGACGCGGCCTACAAGGCGCTGCGCGATCATATCTCGGTGGCATTCGTGACCCGTCTGAAGCTCGACAGCCGCAAGGTGGACTGACCGACGGCTATCCGACGACTGCCCGGCGCCTAGCGGGGCAGGTCCTCGGGGATGTCGGCGTCGGGCCGGTCGGGAGCCGAGTGGCCGTGCGCCGTCTTGTCCCAGTAGAAGGGGCGGGCGATGAGCTCCCACAGGGCCTTGTAGGCGGCGAGCGTGCCGAGCGGGAAGTACAGGAACAGCGTCGGCACCCAGAGCAGCAACCCGTTGTGCGGCGAGCGCGAGACGGCGGCGATGGAGACCAGCAGCGACACCGCCTCGGCGACGAGAAATCCCAGCAGCAACGCGCGGGTGACGTGGGGGTCGCCCCAGCTGGCAAGCGGCGATGTCCAGCCGGCGAGCAGCAGCCAGTACGACCAGAGCGCCGGGGCGAGCAGGAACTGCAGGCAGCCGGTCAGCAGCACCAGCTGCACCCCCAGAAAGCGCCAGGCCCCAAGCTCGCGCCAGAGCCGCCGCGGCGCGCGCATGTGCACCGCCCAGGTGATCATGTAACCCTTGAGCCAGCGCGACCGCTGCCGGACCCAGGGCCAGACGCGGTTGTTGGCCTCCTCGCGGGTGACCACGGGCAAGAGCTCGGTGACATAGCCGTGGCGGGCGAGGCGGATGCCGAGATCGGCGTCCTCGGTGACGTTGTGGGCGTCCCAGCCGCCGACCTCCTCGAGCACGGCGCGGCGGAAGAAGACGGTGGTGCCACCCAGCGGAATTGCGAAGCCCAGCCTTGCCAGGCCGGGCAGCATCACCCGGAACCAGGTGGCGTATTCGATGGTGAAGCAGCGCGAGAGCCAGTTGGCGCGTGGGTTGTAGAAATCGAGGATACCTTGCAGGCAGGCGGTGCGCGGCGGTGCGCGTCCGAAGCGGGCGGCGACCCGGCGGAGCTGGTCCGGGGCGGGCGAATCCTCGGCGTCGTAGACGCCCACGATCTCGCCGCGGGCGAAGCGCAGCGCGTAGTTGAGCGCGCGGGGCTTGGTGGTGATGGGGCCGTCCGGCACCTCGATCACCCGCATCCACGGCGGCAGGATCATGCGCGAGAGCGTGGCGCGGGTGGTCTCGTCGCGGGCCTCGAGCACCAGCAGGACATCCAGCGCCGCGCGTGGGTAGTCGAGCCGCGACAGCCGCTGCACGAGATCACGGGCAATGCGCTCTTCGCGAAAGAGCGGCACCAGCAGCGACACTGTCGGCAGACGTGGCGGCAGGTCGTCGCGCGGCGGCGGCGGGCGACGACCTGCCACGAGGGCCGCGAGCCGGGTCAGTTGCGCCAGCAGCAGCGTCACCACGGCGGCGAGTGTCGCGAGGGCGAAGAACAGCCGCGCGTCGTGGAAAAGCAGCGCGAGACAGGCAAGCGCGAAGCTGCCGCCGATCACCGCCCGCAGCGGGGTGATCCGGTCCATGTCGCGGCAGCTCTCGTCGGTGGGCACCTGCGTCTCGGCGCGGCGGGCCATCGCCTCGCCATGGCTGGCGGCGATCTCGGACTGGATATCGGCCTCGGTGGCGAGCGCCATAGCGACGGCCCCGCAGCCCTCGGGCAGGGCGTCGAGCGCCGAATGGAAACGGTCGGGCTGTGCGGTGGCCAGTACGATGGTCTCGCCGATGCGCAGCCACGGCAGCACCGAGTGGCGCAGGCAGGTCTCGGGGGACAGAAGATCGGAGAGCGCGGGATCGGGCGGGTTCGCCTCGCGCCGAAGGATCATCGCGCCGTAGTGCAGCGCCTGCGCCTCCAGCACCTGCTCGGGCGTCGCCAGATCCTCGGCCACGAGCACCCGGGGAAGGGCGGCGCCGCTGCGCCCGGCCTCGGCCAGCGCCTGCACCGCCTGGGTCGGCATGAGGGTGCCATTGGCGAGCAGGATCGCCCATAGCGGACGGCCCCGCGGCAGTTCCGCCTGGGCTATCCGGGAGGTCCGAAAGACCGGACTTGGGCTCGACATGACTGACTCCTGCGCTCTGACAGGAGTCCAATTCAGGTTGATTTGGTAAATTCGACGTTAATTTCAGGCCCGCGAAACGGACTTCACCTGCGATTACATCACGTTCACGAAGCGTTCGAACAGGTAGAAGCTGTCCTGTGGGCCGGGGCTCGCCTCAGGGTGGTGCTGGACCGAGAACACCGGGCGGTCGGCCAAGCGAATCCCGCAGTTCGACCCGTCGAAGAGCGAGACGTGAGTCTCGATCACGCCGGCCGGGAGGCTCTGCGCGTCGACTGCGAAACCGTGGTTCATCGAGGTGATCTCGACCTTGCCGCTCTCGATTTCCTTCACCGGGTGGTTGGCGCCGTGATGGCCGTGGTTCATCTTGACGGTCTTGCCGCCAAGCGCCAGCGCCAGCATCTGGTGACCGAGGCAGATCCCGAAGATCGGCAGGTCGGTGTCGTCGAGGATGCCCTTGATCATCGGCACCGCGTAGGCGCCGGTGGCCGCAGGGTCGCCCGGGCCGTTCGACAGAAACACGCCGTCAGGCGAGTGGGCCAGGATGTCTTCCTTGGTCGCCGTCGCGGGCAGCACGGTCACGTCGCAGCCGGCCGAGGCGAGGCAGCGCAGGATGTTGCGCTTGGCGCCGTAGTCGATGGCGACGACCTTCTTCTTGGGCGCTTCCTGCCGGGCATAGCCCTCGGGCCAGGCCCACCGCATCTCGTCCCAGCGATAGGACTGGGCGCAGGTCACGTCCTTGGCGAGGTCGAGCCCGGTCAGGCCGGGGAAGGCGCGGGCCGCGGCGACCAGCTTCTCGACGTCGAAGTTGCCCTCGGGATCGTGGGCGAGCGCCACGTGCGGGGCGCCGGACTGGCGGATCGCGCGCGTCAGCCGGCGGGTGTCGATGCCCCCGATGGCGATCCGCCCGCGGGAGGCCAGCCACTCGGACAGCTCCTGCACGGCGCGCCAGTTCGAGGATTGCGTCGGCATCCACTTCACGACCATGCCCGCGGCGACCGGATCGCCGGTTTCGTCATCCTCGGGGGTCACGCCGGTGTTGCCGATGTGGGGGAAGGTGAAGGTCACGATCTGGCCCGCGTAGGACGGGTCGGTCATGATTTCCTGATAGCCGGACATGGCTGTGTTGAAGCAGAGTTCCGCCTCGGTCTGGCCGGTGGCGCCGAAGCCCTGGCCATAGAACAGCGTGCCGTCGGCTAGGGCGAGGCAGGCGGTGGGTTTGGGGCTTGCGGGCATGGCGCGACTCCTCTGGCAGCAGGCAGGCGGCAAATCGCGCAATACCTAAAGTCTGCGCAGTTTGGGGTCAAGGCCTGCTGGGAAATGCGAAAACTAGCATTTTCAATGCCTTGGCTCGGATCAGGCGGAGTTGCGCCCGGCGGTACCTTTGGATACCTTAGCGTTTCTGAATGGCTCTGGGGATGGCTATCAATGGAATTGCGAGAACGCATCACGTCTGCGACGAAGCAGGCAATGAAGGACAAGGCGACAAGTCGGCTGTCGACGCTCCGGCTGATCAACGCCGCATTCAAGGATCGCGACATCGCCGCGCGCGCCGAAGGCATCGACGGCGGCGTCGCCGATCCCGAGCTTCTGGCGATCCTTGCCAAGATGGTGAAGCAGCGCCGCGAGAGCGCACGGACCTACGAAGAGGGCGGCCGGCTCGACCTTGCCGAGGCGGAACTGTCCGAGATCGAGGTGATCGAGGAATTCCTGCCGAAGCCGCTCAGCGATAACGAGATCGAGGCAGCGCTCGATGGCGCGGTGGCCGAGGTCGGCGCCAGCTCGATCCGCGACATGGGCCGGGTGATGGGCGTGCTGAAGTCGCGCTACCAGGGCCGCATGGATTTCGGCGCGGTGGGCGCCAAGGTCAAGGACCGCCTGTCGAGCGCCGGCTGAGCCCGGCCCTCCGGTCGGAGGTCCTGCGGGTCAGGCCGTCGGGAAATCCGGCGCGACCCGGGCCCAGTCTTCCGCCGTCACGGCATAGCGCTGCACGAAACGGGTCTTGAACCCGACACGTCCGCGGCGGGCGCCGAAATTCTCGCCATGGTTCAGCACGTAGAGCACCGAGGGCCGTGCCAGCGGACGCAGTCTTCGTCCGGCCAGCCGCGCGAGATAAGGGAACATCCGGTGCTCGTGGGCGGTCATCGCGCGCAGGAAGGCGGCGCTTTGCGGCAGCGCCGGGTCGTGGAACACCGCGGCGCAGGAGCCGCAGAGCTTCCAGAACGGCTTGCGCAGCGGCATGGTCAGGCTGCGCGGCCCGGCAAGCGCCACGCCGCCAGTGGCGTGATCCATGACGAAGCCGGACTCGACGAGATAGCCGCTCTCCTGCCGTGCCAGCATCTCGGCCACGGTGCCGTCGCGCAGCAGGTCGTCGGCGTCGAAGCTCATGACATAGGCGGGCCCGGGTCCGAGCTCTGCGAGGGGGGCGCAGAGCGCCGCGAGCTTGCGCCACTTGTCGTTGCCGGGCGTGGGATCGGTGAAGGGCAGCCAGATCAGCCGAGGATCGTCGGGCAGGGGCGGTCGCTCCTGACAGCAGATCACCGCGCGCCAAGCGCCCTTCTGACGCTGGAGGCTCTCGACGGTCCGGGCCAGCCGCCCGGTCACCGCCTGCCAGTCGCCGACGTGATGCGGGCCGACGAGGGGGACGAGGAAGATCACCTCCTGCGCGGCGCGACGCGGGCCGCCTGTGGCGGCGCGCAGGTCGAGCGCGGCGGTCTCGGAGGTGGCGGCCGCGAGGCCGCGTGCCAGCGCGGGCGACACCGCGGCGGCGGCGAGACGCAGGGCGCGTTTCCATTTCGGCGTCGCGGGGACCTGCGCCATGTCTCTCTCCTGTGGCCGCGTCAGGGGCGGGACAGTTGCCGGACCTGGTCGCGAAGTTCGGCATAGAGTGCCTTGCGCTCGTCTTCGCTCAGAAACGCGCCGATCTCAACCTCGCGTCCGGCGCCCTTGAGCGTGACGTAGTAGGGGACGGGGCCCCCGGCCTCGTGCAGAACGACGCTCACCCAGTATGTGTCGCTGTCCCAGCACTGGTCCGGTCCGCGCGGATTGTGCCGCACCAGCCGGGTGCGCTCCGGGCTCAGCGTCAGGATCTCGAGCACCTGCCGGTCGCGGGCGTTCCAGCGGATCGCCACCCAGATTCCGCCCACCGCCGCCAGCATGAAGGGCAGGAGCGCCCAGAGCAGCACGGTGCCGACGAGGCCGAAGAATGGAATCAGCGCGAGCAGGAAGAAGCTCAGGATGAAGATCGAGAAGCCCCGCGCCGAAAGCGACTGGTGCGGCCAGAGGTGCAGCTCGGTGCCGGGCTCGCCGGCGGCCGGTGTCTGCCAGCGATAGGGCATCCGGGGCTCCGTTGATGGTCAGCGATTCCGCGGCGCTGCGCGGGTCGTAGAGGGGAGTGCAGGGGCGATAACGGAACGTGCGGGGCGCGCAGGGGATCCGGTGCCGGATACGAAAAAGGCCCCGGAACGCTCCGGGGCCTTGATCTCTGGTCTGGTCAGCCCCGCACTCAGTGCGCGTGCTGCTTATCCCAGTCCTCACGCTTGGGGAGTTGCTCGAAAGTGTGCTCCGGCGGCGGCGAGGGCAGGGTCCACTCTAGCGTGTCCGCGTACTCGTTCCAGGGGTTCTTCGCGGTGCACGGAGCACCCTTGCGCACGGTGTAGATCACGATGCCGAAGAACAGCAGGAAGGAGGCGAAGGACAGCAGCGCGCCCCAGCTCGACAGGGTGTTCCAGGTGGCGAAGGCCTCCGGGTAGTCGATGTAGCGGCGCGGCATGCCCTGACGGCCCAGGAAGTGCTGCGGGAAGAAGGTCAGGTTCACGCCGATGAAGAACATCCAGAAGTGCAGCTTGCCGAGCGCCTCGGGATACATCTTGCCGGTCATCTTCGGCATGTAGAAGTAACAGCCCGCGAAGATGGTGAACGCGGCCCCCATGGACATCGTGTAGTGGAAGTGCGCCACGACGTAGTAGGTGTCGTGATAGGCGCGGTCCACGCCGGCCTGGCTCAGCACGATGCCGGTCACGCCGCCGATGGTGAACAGGATCAGGAAGCCGATGGCGAAGAGCATCGGCGTCTTGAACTCGATCGAGCCGCCCCACATCGTCGCGATCCACGAGAAGATCTTCACCCCGGTCGGGACGGCGATGACCATGGTCGCGAGCATGAAGTAGCTCTGCTGGGACAGCGACATGCCCACGGTGTACATGTGGTGCGCCCACACGACGAAGCCGAGCGCGCCGATCGCGATGATCGCCCAGACCATCGGCAGGGAGCCGAAGACCGGCTTGCGC